>CAZLNA010000422.1:0-2283 GCA_964560485.1 uncultured Desulfobacula sp.
CGCCTGGCCTCATCCTGCCTGGGGCTGACCCGTTCGAAAAAATCCTGCGGGCTGGAAAAAGGGTCTGTCATGCGTGCCTCAAGAATTTTTTTTATGGTTTTTGCAGACAAATCCTGGATGGCCTGAAATCCCACCCGCAGCCGGCCGCTGGATCCGGTCCACTTTACACAGCTCAAGTTGACATCCGGAGGCAGGACCTTAACACCTATGCGTCTGGCTTCGGAAACATAGGCGAACGTGGAGTAGAACCCGCCCTGGTTGGTGATGACTGCTGCCATAAATTCGGCCGGGTAATGGGTTTTCAGATAGGCGGCCTGGAAGGAGACCCGGGCATAGGATGCACTGTGGGGCTTGCAGAATGAATATCCTGAAAAACTGTTGATCATTCCCCAGACCCGATCGATATCTTTTCTCTCAACACCGTTTTTAAGAGCGCCCTGCGTGAATTGCTCACGGTAATCGGCAAGGGCCTGCTCCTTGTCTTTTTTTGACATGATTTTTCTTAGCCCGTCTGCCTTTGCATGGGAGAATCCCGCCATTTTGACGGCAACCCTGGAAACGTCTTCCTGGTAAACCATGATGCCGTAAGTTTCATCCAGAACATTCTCGATAATCGGGTGGATTGGATCCCACAGGCCCGTGTGAAGGCGCTTTAAATATTCCTGAATAAATTCGTTGGCAGCCGGCCGGATAATCGAGGAGTGGATGACCACATGCTCGAAATCCCCGACTTTGGATTTTTTCTGGAGCAGCCGTGTGGCCGGGCTTTCTATATAAAAACAGCCCATGGTGTTGCCCTGGGCAACATTCTGCTGGGTGTCATAGTCGTCTTCCGGGTCGATCCGGTCAAAATCATCAAAGCTTTTCCTGGTGTCAACAACGCTCTGGATGCTGTCCCGGATAACGCCGAGACTGCGGTTGCCTAAAAGGTCTATCTTGACAAGCCCTGCATCTTCGGTGGCATCTTTTTCCCACTGCATCAGGGGAACACCCTTGGGAGCGGTTTCAATCGGGACATAGGTGTCTATGGGATGCGGGGTGATGACCACGCCGCCCGGATGGACACTCAGGTAGCGGGGGACGCCTACGATGGCCTGGGCATAGGCCATAATCTGCGGCCATGGCTGGGGAAAGTCCATGAACCGGAACTCCGGGCGTTCCTTGATCCGTTTGAGCAGGTCTGCCTCTGCTTCGTTGAGTTTCCAGAACCAGGGCAGCCGTTTGGAAACTTTACCGATTTCAGCATCAGGAAGGCCGAAAACCTTGGCCACCTCTCGGACAGCCATTCTCGGTTGAAACAGGATGTGGCTCGATACCATGGCAGCGTGGTCCTTGAACCGTGTTAGAACCCAGTCCAGGATATCATCCCGTTCATCCCAGGCAAAATCAACATCGATATCCGGCGGATCAGTGCGGTCAGGGTTTAAAAACCGTTCAAAATACAGGTTGTACTTGATCGGGCAGACATTGGTGATGCCAAGGCAGTAGGCCACGATGGACGCTGCACCTGATCCCCGGCCGCAGATTCGCGAGGCGCGTTTGACAATACCCTCAACAACAAGAAAGTATTCGCAGAAGTTCATCGTCCGGATCACATCAAGCTCATGGGAGATCCGGTCAAGTACTTTTGAGGACAGACTTTTTCCGTATCTTTTTTTTGCACCCTGCATGGTTTTTTCGTACAGGATGCGGTCTGAAGATTTCGAGGATTTTTCCCTGAGCGGGGGCATCACGATACCGAATGCCGGTTCTTTGAATTCAAGTTTTTCATCAAGTGCAGCAGTGTTATGAATGGCTTCGGGCATGACGGCAAACCGGTCTGCATAATATTCGGGAGATCCTAAAAATGAGGTGTCTGGTGCTGAATCCTGTGGTCCAAGACGACTTAAGCAGGTGTTTTTGTCAATGGCCCGCAGCATATGATGGATTCGGATATCATCAGGGTTTAAAAAAAAACTGCCTGGTGTGGCCACCACGGGAATGTCGAGTTTTTCAGCCTGCCGGACCAGCGCATGTTGTCTGGACAGTGGGGTACGGGCAAGGTTGACAGCTATATCCATTCCGCATTCACGCCAGAAAGGCAAGAGATCTGTGTTCCGGGTGAGTACGGTCAGCCCTTTTGAGAACTGCGGCATCTTTTCGTCGAGCGAAAAGGAGTTGTCTCGTTTCCGCCGGGTAATCAGGCGGGTGAGATTGGAGTAGCCCTGTTTGTCTTTGACCAGGCATACAGCCCGATGGGATGTGTTCGGGTCGGTTATTTCGGCTCCGACCACAGGAGTGATG
>CAZLNA010000423.1:0-2282 GCA_964560485.1 uncultured Desulfobacula sp.
GCCTGCCCCTGGCTCGATGACGGCCGCCTCTACCAGATCTATGGGCAGGCCACCCAGGTGGGGACACCGGTCACATTTGATTACAAGATCTACCTCTGGTTTGAAGGTGCCAAAGCGTTCAACCGCCTGCTCGCCCTCCAGGAATCGAACGGATCTTCGGACGCCTACCATCTTTCATCAGCATACCGCACCGGCGGGGAAGGCAACCTGAGAATCGTCGGGGTTCCCCGGTCCCGCATAAAAACCGGCCAGATGCTCAAAAGCCCGTTCAGGAACGACTATGCCGTTCTAAAGATCGACAATCTGCCGCCCCGGTTAAAACCCCTGCCCCTGAAGCCTGCAGATCGGGCCACTGCTATCAAGCGCCTTTCTCCAGTGGTCATTCTAGGGTTCCCCCTGGGCAACCGGACCCAGGCCGATCATATTAATACCAGTATCACCCAGGGCCATGTCAGGCGGTCCACCAAGGAAATCATCCAGGTGGACACATCGATCTATTCCGGCAACAGCGGCGGACCGGCCATTGACGAAGAAGGCCAGGTCATCGGGATTGCATCCGGGGTTGTCACGGATTCCACCAGCGGTTATATCAAGATCAACACCCCGCTCTCGGATTTCGGACTGGTTCTGCCCATTGACCGGCCGGCCGCCTTGATCGAATCGATCAAAAACGGTCTGCCGCAATGGAACGGTGTTATCGATTTTTCCCTGGATGCCAAACTAGAAGAGATTACCCGGCTGGCGATTGAAAACCAGTTTGACCAGGCGGCCGCCCGCGTGGATGCCATGCTCGAAAAGAGCGATGATCCGGCCCTGATCAATGTGGCCGGCATGCTCCATTTCTGTAACGGTGCCATGGACAAGGCTGCATTATACTTTAAGAAACTCGCCCTGATTGAACAGGAGAACACCTATTCACGGCTGATGCTTTATATCATTGACTGGCTGAGCAATGACAGTGCAAACGCATCCTTTACCCGGAAACTCTTTACCATGACCTGGTATGAGGAGAGCGAATATCTCGGATACCTTGCCACTGTGCTGCGGGACCAGGACAGCATGACCAGCGATTTCATCGATTACGAAAACCTGCCCGAAAAAAGCTGGCGTCTTTTTGCTGACGGGCTGATTGCTGAAAAAAACAAGAATATGGGCCACGCCCGAACACTATATAAAGAGTCGATCATGACCGCCCACGCCAACGACTGGGTCTACTTTCTGGCGTTTTCACGGCTGAACCGGATTCAAAAGACCCTTGGGGCCTATACCAAAGACAAGGCTGCTTTTGAAAAAGAGAATCTTGAATTTCATAAAACAGCCAAAGAGAACCGGCAGGCTGCCGCACTCTATTCTGCAAAACTGGCTGCCCTGGCCAAGGAGTCTGAATCAGGCGCCCTGAGCCATGACCAGAAAATGAAAATTCATGCCCAGATGCTTGAAATGGCCCCTGAGAACCGGAATATCATTGGAAAAATCGCTTTTTACCATGCCAGACGGGGTGAATGGCAGGAAGCCATAGCCATGATCGACCGATTCTTTAAGCGCTCTGCCCGCCAGACCTCCTTAAGCCTCAGCCTGGGCCTGCTCAAAGGCCAGCTTCTTGAACTGACCGGCGAGAAAAAAGCATCACAGGAATTTTTAACGCTTTTTGCAGAACAGATCGAAGTGCCATGGTACCGGATCATCATCAAAAACCTGCTGAAATCCCCGGATATCGAGGGGATGGTGACCCTTGCCGGGAAAAAACCTGAAAAGCTGATCACCCTGCACACGGCCCTGGGACTCCGGGCGGAAGCCCTCTCTGACATGGACAGCGCCACCCAGCACTATAAGGAAGCATTAAGTTCCTACCTCGATGACTGGAATGAATATGAGCTTGCTTTGGGACGGATTATGGCCATCCGCTGATATTCAGACACCGTATTAAATCAATATTTCAAGATCCGTTTCTATGGCTTTCTTCTCTGCTGGTCTTTCTGGGTGAGTTTCTGAAACTGTGCCATGCGGTCCTGGATCACTTTTTCATAGCCTCTCTGTGTCGGCGTATAAAACCGCTCTGAAACAAGGCTGTCCGGCAGATGGGACTGCCTGACAACCCCGTGCTCAAAATCATGGGCATACTTGTATCCCTTTGCGTATCCCATCTGCTTCATCAGTTTTGTGGGTGCGTTGCGCAGATGGAGGGGGACCGGCTGGTGCCCGGTCTGCCTGACAGTCTGTTTCACTGCTTTGTGCGCCGTGTACACGGCATTGCTTTTGGGTGCAGTGGCCAGGTCTATGGC
>CAZLNA010000424.1:0-2282 GCA_964560485.1 uncultured Desulfobacula sp.
GTGGCCTGCCAATATCACAGCATCTGAATCCGGTTTTTTATTCAAATTGTCCAATAACAGATCCCTAAGGCTTTTTCTGACCGGCAGCCGCTATGTTCATGAGCCTGAATGGCATTATATGATTCACCGGCCCATAGAAGCGGACCGGGGGCTTGACCCGGATTCAGACCTATTCAGTCCAGGGTATTTTACCCTGGCGTGTAAAGGCGGTGACGAATTCGCGCTCCATGCAGTTGTGGCAGAAGGTTCTGACCCTGATAAAGAGATGGCAGACCAGTCGGTGTCAGCACCTCTTACCTCTTTTGAGAGCACAATGGGTTTAGAACAGGCCCTCTCATCTGCGCTTGATGCGTTTATCGTGGACAGAGGTCCGGATAAGAGCGTGATTGCAGGTTACCCCTGGTTTCTGGACTGGGGAAGGGACAGTCTGATATTCTGCCGTGCACTGATTGAACTTGAACGGTTTGAAGAGGCCAAAGCCGTGCTCAGGCTTTTTGGAGGTTTCGAACGGGAGGGGACTCTTCCAAACATGATCTGCGGCCAGGATGCCGGAAATATAGAAACGTCTGATGCCCCGCTCTGGTTTTTTGCCTGTTGCAGGGATCTGGTGGAAAAACAGGGTAAAGACGCATTTCTGGAAGAATCTTTAAACGGCAGGAGTGTCCGTGAGATTCTTTTGTCCATTGCCCGCAGTCTGCTCTCCGGTACCCCCACCGGTGTCAGGGCAGACCCGCAGACGCTGCTGCTCTATAGTCCTTCGCATTTTACCTGGATGGACACCAATTTCCCGGCCGGTTCTCCCCGTCAGGGATATCCGGTTGAAATTCAGGCGCTCTGGCATCATGCCCTGACCTTTCTGGCCGGCATTGATAAAAAAGAAAGCGATACCTGGCTTGCGCGCGCAGCTAAGGTTGAAGAGCAGATTTCCCAGCTGTTTTACAATGACAGACTCGGCTATTTCAGCGATTGTCTGCATTGTGACGGGCCTGTCAGTGCAGTTGATGCTGTGCCGGATGATGCCCTTAGACCCAACCAGCTTTTTTTATTCAGCCTTGGTGTGATTCAGGAGAGGCAGATGGCTCAAAAAAGCGTTGAATCCTGTCTTGAACTGCTGGTGCCTGGTGCAATCCGCAGCCTGGCTGACAGAAAACTTGAATATCCACTTCATATTTTCTATAATGACAGATTACTGAATGACCCCCATGATCCATATGAGGGTAAATATACAGGTGACGAGGATACCCGGCGAAAGCCGGCTTATCATAATGGTACGGCATGGACCTGGCCCTTTCCGGTATTCTGTGAGGCCTGGGCCGCTGTTTTTGGTCCCGGCAGCCACTCCACCTGCCTGGCATGGCTCGGCAGTGTTCTGCCTCTGATGCGAAAAGGAGCGGCTGGCTATATCCCTGAAATTGTAGATGGTGATTTCCCCCACACCCCAAGGGGGTGCGATGCCCAGGCCTGGGGGGTCAGTGAAGCCGCTAGGGTTATTCATAAACTCTGTGTCCATGAATAAGGAGACTAAGACAACATGGAATCGATGCAGATCTACAAGGTCTATCCGGCCATTCCCGAGCCGTTGTCCTTTTTGAAATACCTTGCCAATAACCTTTGGTGGTGCTGGAATCACGAGGCGATCGAACTTTTTCAACGGATGAATCCTTCACAGTGGGAAGCTGTGGGGAAAAATCCAGTGGCCTTTCTCTCCCATATTTCACAGCGGCGGTATGATGAATTATCCAGGGATGAAAGCTTTCTGGGACATCTACAGCGGGTCAAGGCAAAATTCGAACGGATGTTTTCCTATGTATCGCAGATTGATGATTTTGATTTTGATTCAAGGGAAACCATTGCATATTTTTCCATGGAATTCGGCCTGCATGAATCCCTTCCGCTTTTTGCCGGCGGTCTCGGGGTGCTGGCTGGTGATCATCTGAAAGCGGCTTCCACACTTGGCATCCCGCTGACCGGGATCGGGCTGCTCTTCAGGGAAGGATATTTCAGGCAGTACCTTGACCATAATGGCTGGCAGCAGGAAACCTATCCCATCAATGATATCTTCGATCTGCCCATCAGCCGCGTCAAGGACAGTTCGGATTTTGACATCATCATAGATATCCCCGGTCCCAAGGGCCTTATCAGAGCCTGCGTCTGGCAGTTAAAAGTGGGCAAGTGCCGCCTGTTATTTCTTGATACCAATCTGCCGGACAACCCCGAAGTCATCCGGGATATCACTTCAAGGCTCTATGCCAGCCATTCTGAAACCCGTATTGCACAGGAAA
>CAZLNA010000425.1:0-2266 GCA_964560485.1 uncultured Desulfobacula sp.
GTGCATACAAGACACGGAATGTAAACGAGCCGGCTGATGACGACGAATAGGACAAAGGAGGCAGTCCCGACCATGACTGTTGAAACCAAAGTTAAAAAAGTGATTGCAGAGAAGATACCAGATGTCGACATTGAGGATATCGTTCCTGAAGCGTCCCTGATAGAGGATCTGGGTGCAGACTCCCTGACCATTGTAGAACTGGTCATGTCGATGGAAGAAGTCTTTGACATTGAAATCGATGAAGATGATGCTGAAAAGCTGATCACAGTGCAGGATGCCATCGATTTTATCAAAGCCAAATCTTAAACAGCAGAGGGCATGGATATGAATGACAACCGGTCGGTCATTATCGGCAGTGACCATGCAGCATATGAGCTCAAAGAAAAGATAAAGACCTATCTTTCCCAGAAGAATTATACGGTTCAGGATGTCGGCACCAGCAGCACCGCATCTGTGAATTATGTGGATTATGGAAAAAAAGTCGCCCAGGCCGTATCCGAAGGGGCCTGTCCAAGGGGTATACTGCTCTGCGGGACCGGTCTTGGCATGTCTATGGTGGCCAACCGGTTTCCCGGTGTAAGGGCTGCCCTGTGTTCGGATATTTTTTCTGCCCGGATGAGCCGGGTCCACAACGACGCCAATGTGCTTGTGATCGGTGGCCGGGTTGTGGGGGATGTGCTGGCGCTTGAGCTGGTTCAGGAATGGCTCGATACCGCCTTTGAGGGCGGCCGCCATCTCGACCGGATCAACAGTATCGACGCCTGAACCGTTTTTAATCAGGCCCTCTTCTCCGGAATGCAGCCGTTCCCGGCATGCATCACTTTCATTGCCTGCGGTGGAATGAATCAAGTACATCTTTATCAAATAAGGGTAATCAAATGGGATATATTGAACAATCAGATATAGAAATTGCAAAGGTGATCGAAAGCGAAACCCGGCGCCAGGAACTGGGGCTGAATCTTATTGCCTCTGAAAATACAGTCAGCCGGGCTGTCATGGAAGTCCAGGGATCGGTTCTCACCAATAAATACGCTGAAGGGTATCCGGCGCGAAGATATTACGGCGGATGCGAATTTGTGGATCAGGCAGAGGATCTGGCCATTGAAAGGGCGAAAAAACTCTTTAATGTCGAGTATGCCAATGTCCAGCCTCACTCCGGGTCAGGCGCAAACATGGCAGCCTATTTTGCCCTGCTCAATCCCGGGGATAAAATTATGGCCATGGACCTCTCCCATGGCGGCCACCTGACCCATGGGTCAGGCGTCAGCTTTTCGGGCAGACTCTATGAATTTATTCATTACGGGCTTCATCCGGAGACGGAAACCATTGATCTGAACCAGGTTGAAGATCTGGCCAGAAAAAAACGGCCAAAGTTGATTGTGGCCGGTGCCAGTGCTTATCCGAGAATTATTGATTTTAAAGGGTTTGCCCAGATTGCAAAAGCAGTAGATGCCCTGTTTATGGTTGATATGGCACATATTGCCGGCCTGGTGGCCGGCGGTGTTCATCCCAGCCCGGTCCCCTTTGCCGATGTGGTGACCACGACCACGCACAAGACATTGAGGGGCCCCAGAGGCGGCATGATTCTTTCCTCGGAAAAATATGCCAAATCACTTGGCAGCCAGATCTTTCCCGGTATTCAGGGCGGGCCGCTGATGCATGTGATTGCCGCCAAGGCGGTTGCATTCCAGGAAGCCCAGAGCAGTGATTTCAAGACCTACCAGCAGCAGGTGGTAAAAAATACAGCTGCACTGGCAGACGTGATGATGGAAAGAGGCTATAAACTCGTATCCGGCGGAACAGACAATCACATGGTGCTGGTAGATTTCAGTGAAAAATCCTTTTCCGGCAAAGATGCCGAGGAAAGACTCGGCCGGGCCAATATTACGGTGAATAAAAACTCAGTACCCAATGAAAAACGCAGCCCGTTCATCACCAGCGGGATTCGTATCGGTATGCCCCTGGTCACCTCGAGAGGTATTGATGAGTCCGCCAGCAGGGCGATTGCCACATTTATATGTGATATCCTTGATGATGAGGCCAATGTTGAATCTGTGGCCGGCCAGGTGGCGGAATTGTGTTCCCGATATCCGCTCTACCAGGAAGATTGATTTATGGATAATGCGGATATGGCAAGGCCGTCCTGGCATGAGTATTTTATGGGGATCTGTGATCTGGTTGCCAGCCGGGCCACCTGCACCCGGCGGAAAGTCGGTGCGGTCCTGGTCAAAGAGAAAAGAATATTGTGTTCCGGATACAATGGCGC
>CAZLNA010000426.1:0-2259 GCA_964560485.1 uncultured Desulfobacula sp.
ACAACCTGAGGGTGGGTACCCTGCTGGTGGAACTCGGGCACATCTCCCGCAGAGATCTGAATTCGGCCCTGGAGATGCAGAAGGGTGACCACAAGAACAAAAAGGTGGGCGACATCCTGATCGATCAGCACATGGTGGATGAAAAGACCATGATCGAGCTGCTCTCCCTTCAGATGGGCTTTCCGTTTCTGGAACCGGAGTTCCTGGACCTGGATCCCGATCTTTTCCAGCAGGTGCCGTACAAGCTGTACATGCAGAACACCTTTATTCCCATCCAGGAAGAGGAGGACGGCAGGGTTCTTGTGGCGTTTTCTGATCCCCTGCACACCCCAAGTGTGAATTCGGCCAAGCGGTTTTTTAAAAAAGAGATAAAGGTGGCCATCTCCAAGCGGGATTCCATTGATTTTGCCATCCAGAAGATGATCCGGGAGGAGAGCAAGACCAAAAAGCCGCTCACCATGGATGATGAGTCCATTGTGGGTATCGTGAATACCATCATCATCAAGGCGGTCCAGGCCGGGGCATCGGACATTCACATTGAACCCCTGCATGACCGCTTCCGGGTGCGGTATCGTATCGACGGCATCATGCATCATTCAAAGGATTATTCAAAAGATCTGCTGCCGCCGGTCTCCAGCCGGATTAAAATTCTCACCGAGCTGGATATTGCAGAAAAACGACGCCACCAGGGGGGCCGGATTGATTTTCAGTTTGGCGAGTATAAGGTGGATCTGCGGGTTTCCACCTATGTTACCATCCATGGTGAAAAAATTGTTTTCAGAATTATCAACAAGATGAACAAGCTGCTCAAGGTGGAAGAACTGGGCATGCCCCCCCGGATGCTGGACAGCTTTCTCAACCAGGCTCTGGACGCACCGTCCGGCGTTACTATTATCACCGGACCCACCGGTTCCGGAAAGACCTCCACCATTTATTCGTGCATTGATTATCTCAATACGCCGGAAAATTCCATCATCACGGCCGAAGATCCTGTGGAATATGCCATTGACGGAATCGGCCAGTGTTCCATCAATGAGAAGCTGAACCTGACCTTTGAAGAAACACTTCGCCACATCGTCCGCCAGGACCCGGACATCATCGTCATTGGTGAGGTGCGGGATTTCTTTTCCGCAGACATTGCCGTTCAGGCCGCCCTCACCGGTCACCAGGTGCTCACCACCTTTCACACGGAAGATTCCATCGGCGCACTGATCCGGCTGGTGAACATGAAGGTTGAACCCTTTCTCATCGCCTCCACCATCAACTGTGTGGTGGCCCAGCGCCTGGTGAGGAAGATCTGCCCGTCGTGCAAGAAAAAATTTATCCCCGGCCCCAATGAGATGAAGCAGCTTGGGTACGATGGCGGCGAGCTGGCCTCCGGAACCTTTTACAAGGGGGAAGGCTGCGGCCATTGCCGCCATACCGGCTTCAAGGGCCGGGTGGCCGTCCATGAGATGCTCTTCCCCAACACCCACGTCAGAGACGCGGTTCTCCAGAACATGACCAGTCATGAGCTTCGCAGGGTCAGCATCGAAACCACAGACCTGGTCACCCTTCTGGAAAGCGGTATTTTCAAGGCCTCCAAAGGGGTCACCACCATTGACGAAGTCATCCGCTGTCTGCCCAGGCTGGTCCGGCCCAGACCCCTTGCGGAAATCAAGAGAATGCTCGGAGGTTAACTTGGAAAAAAACGATCGATCCTTTCTGGAAATTATTGAAGACTATGTGGAATCAGACCGGGTTACCCTGCCGCCGTTTGACAAGACGGCCATGCGGGTCCAGCAGGAGTTGAAGAAAAAAGACGTCCAGGTGGCAAAGATTGAAAAGTTGATCATCGCCGATACCGCCATGGCCAGCCAGGTTCTCAAGCTGGCCAATTCCGCCTTTTTCAAGGGCCTGTCCAAGGTCATGACCGTCCGGGAGGCCATCATCCGGCTTGGACTTGACGAAATCACCCGAATGGTCATGGTCCTGTCCCAGAAAGAGCTGTATGCAACCCGGGATACCTTTATTAAAAATTATCGGAACCGTCTCTGGCAGCATTCCCTGGTCTGTGCCCTCACCAGCCAGTGGGTGGCCCGGGAGGCCGGATTCGAAGAGGTAACCCAGGAGGTTTTCTTTGCTTCGCTGATGCATGATATCGGCAAGCTTTTTCTCATTACAGTGGTGGAAAAAATCAAGGCCTCCAGCAGTGTTCCCTTTGTTCCTTCCGCAGCCGTGGTCAACGAGATCATCAAGAATCAGCATACGGAACAGGGT
>CAZLNA010000427.1:0-2234 GCA_964560485.1 uncultured Desulfobacula sp.
TGACAGAAGTAAACAATGAAAGTGCTAAAAAAATACTGAACGCTTAATTGTTTTTTCATTAAACAGACCCGGGCCGCAGCGGCGGCCCCGGGCCTGTTCATCTCCTTCCTGTTCTCCTTTCTGTTCTGTCTGTTGCTGAAATCTTGCGGGGCATTGAGCCTTGGGGGCTCGCCTTCTGCCGTCATTGTTCTGTTCCGGCCATGCTGAAAAGGTCTTAACCTGTCAGGTATCATCCGGATCAAGGTTTTTGTTTTTTTAAATCTATCTTAAGAAATAAAATGGTTTCAGATAAACATCCCCGTATCCTTATCATTGATGATGAACCTTCGATTGTAAAGCTGCTTTCAAGGTTGCTTGCTTCAATGCAGCTTGAGGTGGATACGGCTTTGAGCGGAGGAGAAGGCATACAGAAAATGTCAGCCAATGCATACAGCCTGGTTCTCACAGACATAAAAATGCCCGGCATTACCGGTATTGATGTTCTGGGATATGTCCGAGATCAGCCTGGCAAACCAACGCCGGTCATCGCCATGTCAGGTACACCCTGGCTGCTGGAGGAGTCGGCGTTTGATGCCGTCCTCGCAAAACCTTTTTCCAGGCATGACCTGATTGCGGTTATGAAATCTTTTATTTAATTTTCATCCACAACAGAATGGCAGGGGTTCTGCCCGGATTCTGCCAGCGTGTCGGACTGGTGGTTTTCAGATAAAGCGTGTCACCTGCTTCAAGGCTGTGGGTCTGGTCCTGGCACTCCACCTCAAGTGAACCGGAAAGCAGATATCCGGCCTCTTCGCCCTTGTACTGAAAAAAATGGGCTGCCAGTTTCTTTCCGGGCAGCAAAGTGACCTTGAACAGATCCATCTTTCCATTGAGATCAAAAGGCGTCAGCTGGCAGATTTCGATTTCTCTGCGCTGGCTGCCCGGCAGTTGAATGCTGGCATTTTCAAGCGCCTTGAAAACGGCTGGTTCTGTCTGGGATGTTTTTATGAACAATGAACTGACATCCACAGAGAGCTGGTGCGCAATTTTGTATAGTGCAGGGATGGAAGGAAATACCTGGTTACTTTCAATCTGGGAGATATTACTGGGGGTGACACCCACCAGGATGGAAAGCTCCTTTTGCGACATACCCTGCTTTTTACGATAGGTTTTAATTGCAGATCCCAGATCGTGTGGCAGGATTTTTCCATGGCTGTCTTCTATGGTAAATTCACTGCCGTCATAGGAATAGTAAAGTGACCTTCCCAATGCTTTGGGGGAGCGTCCTTCGGCTTTGAGCAGACAGATTCTGGTTTTCCCCTGATCAATGGACAGATCAATAGCCACCTGGGCGATCTGATTGATGTGTGCTTTAAGTTTGTTGGAATGGGCAGCCTTTTCAATCATCCAGTAGGCAATGGTATCGAGTTCATATAATTGGGGACAGGCATGGGAATAGAATTTGAGAATGTGTTCTTCTCCATTCCAGAGATCAGCCATGCCGGTAAGGCTTTCAAAAATGAACCGTACGTCTCCGGCAAGGGTTTTGTGAAGGCTGTAAATGGCTTCAGACACGGCCTGGGGAGAATCCGGGCGGGTCACCCGGATCACTTTGTACGGCCATTGTGCCCCGTCTTTTTCATAAAATTTGTTAAATACCTCTGCTTTATCCCCTTTGCCGTTGGTGAAACAGTCGAGGAGGGTCAGTTGCTGGTTCTGGGCGAGCAGACCCAGTTTTTCCACCAGGTTTTTCGGTGAGCGGTCAAAGGAGACATAGACAATGGCCTTCTCCTGTTGTTCGGATTCCTGGATGAATTTGCGGCAGAATTCTGCGGCCAGGCTGCCGGCGTCATCATACCAGACGACGTTGTCTCCAATGTAGAGCCCGTTGAGCAGCTGGTTCAGGTGGGGAATACCTGAAGAAACACTCCTGGTTTTATCGGTCATGACGTCACCTTTTCCAATGTTTCTCTTACGCCTGGAAGACGGGTCTGGTCAAACTGCGCTTCAATGGCCAGATTTAACATGGCCGGATCAATGGCCCTGTCATGGCTGGCTAGAATCGCCAGCGATGCCAGAGCCCAGTCCTGCCGTCTGATTCCCATGGATTTAAAGTCAATCTCTATCACATCGGCCGGGGTGTCCGGCAGGCTCACTGTCTCTGCCTTGAGAACAAAAGCGTTCCTGGACAGCGTTTTGAAAATATGCTTGCGGCGCGCTACGCCCTCATCGCTCAGAGCCACGACAATGCCGGG
>CAZLNA010000428.1:0-2230 GCA_964560485.1 uncultured Desulfobacula sp.
GCACCGAAACGAATCATAATGTGCCTGTCAGAAACAATTTAACGGCTGTTCAGCCGATTGATAACACTTGCAGTTTAATTCAAGAGCCGTATTGTGAAAGCCCCGGCCGCTGACTGATTTTCATATCATACCTGGTTAATATATCAACTCTTTTCTGATATGATTTTAACCGGGCGCGCCATGGAATAATGACACGTGATTCCATTGACAAACGAGAATGCAAATAAAATCAAAATTTTGCGGTTCGATGGGTTTCGAAACCCGGATTCGAATCATTTTATGGTAGAACTGCCACCTGATTGCGCCCATTGTTTTTGGCCTGGTACAATGCTTTGTCGGCCCTTTGAATTGCCGTATCCATATCTGTATCTGCACCGGTCAGGCCGGTTACGCCGATACTGACATAAAAATTGAAGCAGGCCTTGCCTTCGCACATTTCAGTGTCTGCCACAATGCGCCGCAGTCGTTCAGCCACGCGGGTTGCTTCATCCGGGTCGGTTTCCACTAAAAGAATGCAAAATTCTTCACCGCCCAGACGGCCGAACAAATCATTTTTTCTCAATACCTTCTGACAGGTCTGGGTAAACGTTTTCAGGCAGGTATCCCCGACCTGGTGGCCATACGTATCATTGATGGATTTAAAATGATCGATATCCATCATCACTACGGACAGGTCGTACTGATATCTCAGACTGCGCTGGAATTCCGCGTTCGCCCTTTCAATGAAACTGCGCCGGTTGCTTATCCCGGTTAGAGAATCCGTAGACGCCAGCTTCCGGATCTCTTTTTCCAGCTTGATCCGCTCGGCAATTTCACTTTTCAAATCAAGATTCTTCTGTTTGAGTATGCCGGTCTGCTCGGCCACCCGCCGGTCCAGTTCCCTGTTCAGTTGTTTCAGGGCAATCTGGCGTCTTTTGATAACGATCAGCCGCCAGATCAGAATGACCGACACCGCCGGAACACTGAGAAGTATGCCGATAATTAACCGTTTGTAGGTTTCAAAAATACCGGGCGGTTCATGAATGATTTGACAATTGTCCGGCAGCTGGCTTCGCTTGATTCCAAACGCCTTGAGTTCCCTGTAGTCAAACATGGCCAGATTCGGGCTCCGGGTCTGGACCGGGATATCGCTGGCCCGCACCCCGGAAAGGATCTGACGGGCTTTTTTAGCCGCTTCCTTCCCCTGGGCAAATCCGGATGTAATCATCCCCCCGACAATGCCGTTCCCGAAATAAAAATCCCAGGATCCGTAAACCGGGACCCGGGACGCCTCCCGAATCATTCTGATCCCGTCTGTATAAGAGATGAAAAAACCGGCCCGGTCACGGTTAAGCGCCAGCAGATAGATCAAATCGTTTTTGCCCAGCTTTGAGATCAGATACGGAATTTCATCCAGTAAAAAATCCTGGAGAAAACTAAAAGTAAACCGATTTGAAAACCCGCCGGCCACTGTTTCAAACTCGGTTTTAATGGCAGCCCCTGTGGGGGTCCGGTCAAGGATAACGACAATATTGTTCCGCTCCGGATGGATTCGTGATATGAGCGCCAGCGTCCCTTTATAATCGATGGATTCCGCCACCCCCGTCACCTGACCAATACCGTCAACCAGGGCGGGCGTATAGTTGTTGACCCCGCAGAAAACAACCGGGACACCCGGATAAAACGTTTCGCCATGTTCCTGGATAAACCGCAGCGCATTGTTGTCGGAACAGATAATCAAAGAAAAACGGATTTGATTTAAACCGGCTTTGTACCGTTTAAACGCCACCAGATTGTCAAAATACTGGTCTCCTGTATTTCGTTTTGTATCCAGGTATTCGTAATGCAGTTCAATCTCATCGGTTAAATCGGCCAGCTCGGATTCTACCCCTTTGGAAATGCTGTCTGTCCATTTGAGGCCCTGGTGATAGGAGTGAAGGATCAGAATATTGGTGATCCGGCCCCGGTTCTTCTGGGCACCTGCATTGGAGGCCCAAATCAGACTCAGGCACAGGACCATGCCCCAGCCGGTGATACCCAACCGTTTGAAAAGTAGTATCATCACCGCTTTTCACCCTGCTCGAAAAGCTGTCCCGTGGTCTTTTGAATCCGTTCGTTAAGAATTCTGACCTGGTTCTGGATATCTTGCACCGATTTTTGCCGGGTCTCCTTATCGGCCTTGTGCAGTTCAAGTGCGGACTGCCGGTTCCGGTTCAACTCCCGGTACCGGATAAAGCGTTTTTCAATTTGG
>CAZLNA010000429.1:0-2204 GCA_964560485.1 uncultured Desulfobacula sp.
GTGCCGATCAAAAACGCCTTGAAGAGCGCACGCCCCACCCAAGGCAGACTACCCTAAAACAGGAGAAAAATCAAAGCGTGTACACGTGGTCGGTAGTGTCCGCGACAAGCGGACCGATAGCGTGTGCCGGTCAGGTAAAAATAAAATTTTTCTTATTACAGAGTGTTATGGAAATTAAGCTTGCAAAATACAACAAAAGTTGTAAATATATTACACATATTAAAATTTTTCTCTACTCAATACGCTGGCCTGTATCTGTCTTGAACTGGATGTGTTTTTATTTGTGTTTTTAAGTTTAAGGAGCCTGCCAATGAAGATCACTGCAAAACTCATCATCCTGGTCGTATCAAGTCTTGTTGTCATGGGGATCGTCACCGCTGCGCTTTCCATCATGACCATCAGCAGCAGGGGAAAAAAAGAAATCGCGTCAACAAGAGCGATGTTAATGGAAGGGAAAAAAGAAAAACTCAGGGAAATCGTTGAAAGCGTCGCGTCAATGGTTGAAAACATGGATTCCCAGGAAGCCGCCATGGCTGCCGTCAAATCCATGCGGTACGGAAAAAACAACACCGGCTATCTGTGGATCAACAATACAGACAGGCCTTTTTCAACCATGATCATGCATCCGATCGCTCCCCAGCTCGACGGAAAGCCGCTGGACAACCCAAAATACAATTGCGCCATGGGCAAAAAACAGAATCTTTTTACCGCTATGGTCGATGTGGTTGAAAAAGGCGGGGACGGACTGGTCCCTTATGACTGGCCCAAACCCGGGATCAAGGACAAGCTCTTTCCAAAACTCTCTTATGTCAAACTGGTCAAAAAATGGGACTGGATCATCGGTACCGGTGTTTACATTGACGATGTGGATGAAACCATGGCCGCCATTGAAGCAGAGATCAACCAGGAAATCAAAAGCCAGATTTTTAAAATGGTGGGGATTATTTTCTTTGTCAGTGTTGTCATCATCCTGATCACCATTGTTTTTTCCAAAAGGATTTCCGGCCCGCTGAAAACAGTGAATGCCATGCTCAAGGATATCGCACAGGGGGAAGGCGATCTGACGAAACGCCTGGATGTGGTCTCCAAGGATGAAATCGGCAGCCTTGCCCAGTATTTTAATATATTCATGGAAAAGCTTCAGGCGATCATGATTGATATCGCGGGCAATTCAAAGGAGTTGAACACCTCGGCAGGCAGCCTTCTGACCATTTCAAGCGAGATGTCCGGGGGATCAGACACCATGTTTGAAAAATCAAATGCCGTTGCAACTGCTGCAGAGGAAATGAGCTCCAACATGTCTTCAGTCGCCGCTGCATCAGAAGAGTCCTCCACCAACATCAACATGGTGTCAAGCGCTGCAGAAGAAATGTCATCCACTATCAGCGAGATCTCCAAAAACACTTCCCAGACCCGGGAATCGAGCAATGAGGCTGTGAGCAAAACCAAGGCGGCATCTGAAAACATAAAACATCTGACCGAATCAGCCAGGGAAATCGGTCAGGTGGTGGAGACCATCAATGATATTTCAGAGCAGACAAACCTGCTCGCCTTGAACGCCACCATCGAAGCGGCGCGTGCAGGAGAAGCCGGACGGGGGTTTGCCGTGGTGGCCAACGAGATCAAAGACCTGGCAAACCAGACAGCAAATGCGACCCTTGAAATAAAAGAAAAAATTAACAATATCCAGTCGTCGACCCAGGAAACCGTCGGCCAGATTGAGGGGATTGCCACCACCATCAATGATGTAAGCCAGATGATTGATACGGTCGCTGCTGCCGTTGAAGAGCAGACAGCCACCACAGGCGAAATAGCCGGCAATGTCAGCCAGGCAGCCATGGGCATACAGGAAGTCAATGAAAATGTGACCCAGAGTTCATCCGTTGCCGGCGAAATTGCAAAAGACATTGCTGATGTTAACCAGGCAGCCAGCGAGATGTCCCAGAGCAGCACAAAAGTAGAAGAAAGTGCAGATGTCCTGAGTCATTTATCAGATCAACTGAAAAAAACAGTGGATCAGTTCAAGGTCTGAAACCGGTGCCAGGCCCTTTCCCTCCCTCTGGTGCTGTCTCAATCCATTGAACCGGGGGGAGGTTTTCTGCATCCGGTTGCAGACACCATCTGAAAAAACAGACCATTGATGTAGAAACCATCTCAAAAAAGTTTTTTGACCTAACTTCTGTGTTTTCGGAAAAATTAAATCC
>CAZLNA010000430.1:0-2201 GCA_964560485.1 uncultured Desulfobacula sp.
ACCTTGAGATCAGGCTGATGCTTGACCTGCTCAAACCTGAAACCGGTCAGCGTATCCTTGACATCGGCTGCGGAACAGGTATCAGTCTTGAACCGCTGCTGGACAGGGGATTGAGTCTTACCGGCCTGGATCCGTCCCCATACATGCTCGACATTGCTGAAGAGCGGCTCGGCAGTCAGGTGGACCTCCACCGGGGCTCAGCAGAAGACCTGCCGTTTGAGGATAATGCGTTTGATGCCGCCATTCTTTTCACCAGCCTTGAGTATACTGACCGCCCGGCAAAGGCGATTGAGGAAGCCTGCCGTGTGGCCAAGGATACCCTTGTAATATGCGTGTTTAACCGTTATGCCCCATTGAACATGGTCTACCGCATGAAAGGGCTTTTTGTTCCAAACCGTCTGTCCCATGCCCGGTTTTTCAGTATATGGGAACTCAAAGAGCTGCTGACTTCCATGCTCGGCAGGGTGCCTGTAAAATGGCGGACCACCCTGCAGTTGCCGTTTGCCAGCGGGAGAATGCTTGCCAGGATAGAAAATCTGGCGCTGGTGCAAAAATCACTCTTTGGAACGATTATCGGCATGCGGATCAAGCCGGTCCCCACATTCAGGACCCGGCCCATGGTGCTGAAGGTGAAAAAATCCAAATCCTATAAACATGCCCCGGGCATGGCGACCCGGATGAGATCAGAGTAATGGAAAGCCGACTCTATCAGACGCTGGCGTCAGGGATTGTCCAGTGCCGGACCTGCAGCCACTTCTGCCGGATTGAGAACAAGGCTCGCGGCCGCTGCGGTGTCAGGGAAAACAAAAACGGCAAACTCTATTTTCTCGCCTATGACAAAGTTATTGCCGCCAGTGTGGACCCCATAGAAAAAAAACCGATATTTCATCTTCAGCCGGGCTCCTTATCCTACTCCATAGCCACTCCCGGATGCAATTTTTCCTGTGATTTCTGCCAGAATTCGGATATTGCCCAGATGCCCAGGGAGAGGGGCGGCCTGATCCAGGGCCGGGACATGGGGCCGGCCCAACTGGTGGCTGAGGCGCTCGCTGCCGGATGCCGCAGCCTTTCTTATACCTATACCGAGCCGACGGTGTTTTTTGAACTCGCACTGGATACTGCCCGGCTGGCCAGGCAAAAAGGGCTGTACAATATTTTTGTGACCAACGGGTATATGAGCCCGGAAGCGCTCGATCTGCTCAGTGAGGTCCTTGATGCAGCCAATGTGGATTTAAAGTCTTTTGATCCCGGGTTCTATGAAAAATACTGCCAGGCGCGCCTTGAACCGGTCAAGCAGAACCTGAAAGCCATGAAAGAACGGGGCATACTGCTGGAAATCACCACCTTGCTGATTCCCGGTCTGAATAATGATGCCGTCCTTTTGGATGACATGGCCCGGTTTATTGCCAATGAACTGGGCCCGGAAACACCATGGCATATTTCCCGGTTCCACCCCAGTTTCCGGATGACTGACCGCGGAGCAACCTCCCGGGCTGATTTGGAGGCGGCCTTGAAGGCCGGTCAAAAAGCAGGGCTCCATCATGTCTATATCGGCAACCTGCCGGGACATCCGAGTGAAACCACCTTCTGCCATGAATGCGGCACCGTCCTGGTTGAACGGTCCGGATACCGGGCTGCGGCCCTTCTTGATCCTGAAGGCAGGTGCCCGGGATGCGGAATCCGGGCCCATGGCCTGTTTAATGTGAAAGGATAAAAGGTGACATCAATCATGAGCCTTATCAGCAAGAAAAAAATATCAGACTATGCAAAGATGATCAAATTTTCCCACACGGTATTTGCCCTGCCTTTTGCCTTGTCTGCAACCCTGATGGCCTGGGAAAAGCATCCGGGCTCCGCTGCAACCGTGATATGGATCCTTCTTGCCATGGTCGGTGCCAGATCTGCTGCAATGGGGTTCAACCGGATTATTGATGCAAACATTGATGCGAGAAATGAGCGGACCGCAATCCGGGAAATTCCCTCAGGGGTCCTTTCCCAGAAGGAGGCTCTGGTTTTTGTCGCCATGTCTGCGATCGTGTTTGTCTTTTCAGCAGCCATGCTGTCGCGTCTGTGTTTCTGGCTTTCCTTTCCGGTCCTGTTTATCCTGCTTTTTTATTCTTATACCAAACGCTTTACCCGATACTGCCACCTCTATCTTGGGTTTGCCATCGGACTTGCACCGGTCGGGGCCTGGGTAGCGG
>CAZLNA010000431.1:0-2197 GCA_964560485.1 uncultured Desulfobacula sp.
TGCATGAGCAGCTCATTGCGCACCATGCCGCCGTCCACTTTAAGGTGTTTGAGTCCGGATCCGGCATCCCTGTTCATGGCCTGGCTGATATCCATTGTCTGGAAGGCGCAGGCTTCAAGAACTGCTCTTGCGATGTGCCCCTTCTGGGCAAAGCCGGTCAGTCCGGCAATGATTCCCCTGGCATCCGGCCGCCAGTAAGGAGCAAACAGACCTGAAAATGCAGGGACAAAATAGACGTCACCATTATCTTCCACGCTTTTTGCCAGAATTTCGATATCTGCAGCGGTCCGGATCAGGCCCAGGTTGTCCCGCAGCCACTGGACCAGGGCACCGGCAACCGCAATAGACCCTTCCAGGCAGAAGACAGGGGCATTGTCATTAATTTGATATCCAAGTGTGGTGAGCAGGCCGTGTTTGGATTGAACCGGCGTTGTCCCGGTATTCATGAGCAGAAAACAGCCCGTACCATAGGTGTTTTTGGCTTCTCCGACATCAAAGCAGGTCTGGCCGAAAAGGGCGGCCTGCTGGTCGCCTAAAGCGCCGCAGACAGGGATGCAGTCCTGGAACGGACCAGTCTTCAAGGTCGTTCCCCAGGTTCTGTCATCCACGCTGGGTTTGATTTCAGGCATCATCTGGGCCGGAATATCACAGATTTCGAGAAGATCCGGATCCCAGGCCAGGGTTTCAAGGTTCATGAGCAGGGTCCTGCTGGCATTGGTGACATCTGTGATATGTGAACCCTTGTCCGGTCCGCCGGTGAGCCACCAGATGATCCAGGTTTCAATGGTGCCGAAGAGGACTTCACCGGTCAGGCTTTTCTGTCTGGCTTCTGGAACATGGTCGAGTATCCACCTGATTTTAGGACCGGAAAAATATGTGGCCACAGGAAGTCCGGTCCGGTCCCTGAAAAAATCATCCCCTGCATCCCTGACCAGCTCCCGGCAGAGGGTATCGGTCCGGGTACACTGCCAGACAATGGCGTTGGCATACGGCCGGCCGGTCTGGCGGTTCCAGACCACGCTTGTTTCCCGCTGGTTGGTGACACCCAGTGCTTTGATCTGGCCGGGATTCACCTGCTGGTCGCGAATGACGGTCTGGATCACCTCGCAGGTGTTATTCCAGATTTCCATGGGGTCATGTTCCACCCAGCCGGGCCTGGGATAAATCTGCTGGTGCTCCTTCTGCGCAGAGGCAATGATCTGTCCCTGACGGTTGAAAAGGATGAAACGGCAACTGGTGGTGCCCAGATCAAGCGCGCCGATATAGGTGTCCATTTTCTTTCTCCCGTTTTTATGAAACCATGTACTTCAAGTCCGAGGCCATTGTGGGGTAGGCCCACAGAAACCGGGCCAGCTCGCTGGCCGGTATTTTAAATTTCATGGCAAGCGCCAGAATATTAATTGATTCTGCTGCATTGTGCCGGGCCAGGTGAGCGCCCAGGATCAGCTCGCTGCCATCTTCGATCAGAATTTTGTAGCTGGCATGGGCTTCTCCGATCCGTCTCGATGATGGCCAGCCAGTGGCCTGGCCGGTATTGACCCTGAAAGCCAGGTTTCTCTGCTCTGCCGCTTCCTGGGTCAGGCCCACAGCAGCCAGGTTGGGAATAGTGAATACTGCACTGGGGATAATGGCGTAATCCATGGTTAAATGATTGCCTTTAAGGATATTGGCAGCAGCGATTTTTCCCTGCTCGTCCGCCACTGTGGCCAGCATGGGGCCTTGTGCGGCACAGTCACCAATGGCATAGACCGTGGGGTTGGAGACAGACTGAAGATATTCATTCACTGCAATGCCGCTGGTATCGGCTTTGACCCTGGCGGCTGAACCGCTTAGAACCGAAAGGTCCGGTACCCGGCCGGTGGCCTCAATGATCAGATCGGCCGGATAGGTCCTGCCGGATTCGCTGGTGAGGATCAGTCCGCCGCCCTGCTGTTCAACCATTGCCGGCGACTCGTTTGTTTCCACGAGAATTCCTTCTTCTTTTCCTGCCTCGACCACAGTTTTTACCATATCCGGGTCAAAATTTTTCAGCGGCCGGTCAGACCGGTGCAGGATGGTAACGGATGAGGCGCCTGCCCGGGCAGCCACATGGGCAAACTCAAAGGAAATATATCCGCCGCCAATGAAAATGATCCGGTCTGGCAGATGTTTGAGTTCAAGAAAGGCCTCACTGTCCATGATGTACTCTGACCCTGGG
>CAZLNA010000432.1:0-2190 GCA_964560485.1 uncultured Desulfobacula sp.
TTTTTCCGAAAACACAGAAGTTTGGTCAAAAAACTTTTTTGAGATGGCTTCTAAAAGCAATGGCGCTGCATGTCAAGCCGGCGGTTAACCGGGGGGGACCTGGCTGTCTATGGCTGCGCGAATTTGTTCGTGCTTTTTTTGTGTGATCGGATAAAAGCTGATGATGATGATGGATACGATATTGCAGAGGCAGGGCACCAGTGCATAGAGTACCCTGAGCATGAACACGGTTGATTCATCCTGTTCAACATTGGGCGTGTACCCGGCCTGCCCGAGCAGCAGAAGCCCGATGCCGACGCCCAGGGCTGCGGAAAGTTTTTTACTGATGGACCATAAACCGATATAACGGCCTTCCCTGCGTTGCCCGGTCATTGCCTGGTCATAGTCGATCACATCTGCCTGAATGGCGGATGGCAGTGCCAGGCCTGCCCCGAAGCCAATGCCGGATAAAAATACCAGCAGGCCGTACATCAGGGTGTCGCCAGGCCCAAGGAAAAACACACCAAGGAAAGCGCCGGTGTTGATGAGCATCGAACTGATCCAGGCCTTTTTTTTTCCGATCCGGCCTGAGACAGTAATCCAGAGCGGCAGAAAAAGAACACCGGTTAAAAAATAAATCAGTAAAAAGAGCTCTGCATTCTGTGACTTTAGAACATACCCCACATAGTAGAGAATGAGAGTGGCCGGAAGATTGCTGCCCAGTGCACTGATCGTATAGCCTGCGAGCAGGATCATGAACGGGCGGTTTTTAATTACGCTTGCAAATCCGCTGAACAGGGTCTCATTTTGTATCAGTGAAACGTTCTCCCTGATCCGGCTGATGGAATAGAGCGGGACCACGAAAATCATCGGGGCGAACAGATATGACATGACAGTGAATCGCAGCCTGTCTGTGGTCGGAATTCCCCATAAATGTAAAGCCTTGTCAATAAGCAGGGGAGAGGCTGCCGCCAGAAGGGTCCCGGCAATTAAAAGTCCATCCCGAAGGGCAAAAAGGGCAGTTCTTTCATGGTAGTCCGGAGTTAATTCAGGGCCCAGTGCTTCATAGGGGATGGTGATCAGGGTCCAGAAAAAGAAAAGCGCAAAAAGCCAGAAGCCAAAATACAGGTTCAGGAGGCTGCCTTCCAGCACAGGTGGCTGGAACAGGAAAATCACGGACAGGGCCAGGCCGGCGGCACCCAGCGCGATATAGGGTTTCCGACGGCCGAATACGGTCTGTGTCCGGTCTGACAGATAACCGATCACAGGATCGGTGACTGCATCAAAGAGACGGACCGCCATAAGAAGGATTCCGACAAGAGCGATATCAAGACCAATGGTATCTGTATAAAATTTAGGCAGAAATACATAGACCGGAATACCAATCACCGCCAGGGGCAGTGCAGGGATGGCATAAGCGAACTTTAACGGCCAGGGCAGGGGATTGGAACGGTTCTGGCCGTGAGCGTCATTCATCTTCGTTTCCCGAGCAGTCTGTCCCGGAACCTCGTGTCAATAGGATTGCTGCCGATCCAGATGCCGAACATGGCCTTTGCAAATTCCGCCCCTTTGATGGTGCCCAGCAGGGTTTTGTTATGGATCAGCTGGGTGCCGGTGCCCGGGGTGTATGTCAGGCTGTATCGGTCACCGGGCTTTACACTTTTGTAGAGCCGGTTGAGCGCCTCGATATCGGGTAGAAGCTGTGTAAACGTCTGACTGCTGACCGATGATCGGATCTGTTCAAGGGTCGCTTTGGCAAGATCTTCTGATGAAATGGAGACGCGGTATTCGAGAACAAGCTGTTTTGCAACATCATCCAGTGCCCTTGAACCGTCGATCTCTTCAGGCAGGTAAAGTGCGCCTGCATACGCTTCAATGAACAAGAGGTAGGTGAGCATGGCAGCCCCTTTTAAATGCAGGCGGGTCTGGTCTGTTTTTACAATGTTTGAAAATTCAGTACCGCTGACCCGTGTAATACTGGCCAGGCCCGGCCTCGAAAACATCAGGCAGATGAATGCAACTGCGATAATAGGAGGGATGAATTTTTTCATGATGAAAAACCCTTATTCATTGTCCGAAAAAGGGGCAGAGCCTCAAAAGAGGCTCTGCACAATTTTCCCAGGTGTCATTTATTACCCGGCAACATCAATGCCAGGATCGCATCCTAAGTTTTTATCCGGGTTTTCACAGACAAAGTTCTGGCTGCGGGTA
>CAZLNA010000433.1:0-2185 GCA_964560485.1 uncultured Desulfobacula sp.
GCGGCCCTATCCTTGCCGCAGCCATAAAAGCCACGCAGGAAGAGGGGGTGGTTACCTGCTGCGGTCTTGTGGCCTCGCCTGACCTGCCCTTGAATGTCTTCCCGTTTATTTTAAGAGGGGTCTCGCTGTTCGGCATCGATTCCCAGCACTGTGCCATGGCGCACCGTCAACAGGTCTGGGAAAAGCTGGGCGGCCCCTGGAAAACCTTTGATCTTGACGCATTAAGCCAGGAAGTGACCCTGGAAGGACTCGAAGAAAAGATTCAGCTGATTTTGAAAGGAAAGATCAGTGGCCGGACCCTGGTTTCCCTGGTGTAAAAAATCAGGTCTGCCTGATGGTTTCACCCAAAGGAACCGTATCAAGTTTTATATTGACAAGGCAGTTAAATTAACCTTTAATTTTCAGTGTTGCAATTATAAAGGACCCGAACCCAAAAAGGAGGAACAACATGTCTTCAACTCCCCAGCATTGCCCCGGTTTTGAAAATTTTAAACAGCTTAAATCCTTTACCTGTACATGTCCGGGCTGCGATGAAAAAATAGAAATTTTTTCAGATGAATTTGACAAACCCCGCAAATGTCCTTCCTGTGGGGTGGAGATTGATTTTACGACTTGCTCATATGAAGCCGGCTAACCGGTCAAATTTGTTTTAAATCAAGATTTTTGCCGATTTTCCAGGTCATGTGAAAAATTGAATCCTTGAAACAGTATCTATATTTCCCGGATTAAATTCTTCACTTTCCTTCAAATTAGACCAAAATCCAGGCTGTAAGACAAATTTGGCGATGATTAAAAACACCCGCGGATCTGCTGCAGCGCACATCCGCGGGTGGAATCAATGCATCTGATCCTGTTAAAAGTAGTTGCGAAGTTTGAGTTCTATCGGGTGCGGATTCAGATAGGTCTGCTTTTTCAGCCATTCATTGTCGTATTTCATCACGTAATGCTTGATCAGGGTTAACGGGACAATCAGCGGTACATATCCGGACCGGTACTGGTCAAAAACAGATAAAAGCTCTTTTTTTTCGTCTCCGTTCAGCTCCTTTTTAAAAAATCCCATGATATGCGAAAGTACGTTGATCTGTTTCTTTACAGTTGTTTTCAATCGAAGCGCTTTGATTAAATAGTTTTCATAGGTGTCGATCAGTTCCGGCACATCCATGGATTTCCCGGCAGCCACCAGTTTTCCCATTTTTCGATATATCTCAGGACTGTGAGAGAGAATCAGCAGTTTATTCCGGGTGTGAAAATCAACCAGCCGCCCCATTTTAAACGGGGCATCAAAGAACTTTCGCCATCTTTGAAAGGAAAAGATATTTTCAATAAACAATTCCCTGAGCCTCGGGTCCTGGAGACGTCCGGCTTCTTCCACAGGTACCCTTGGAAAATGACGGGTAAATGCCCCGGCAAAGAGGCCGGTTCCGGTTTTTCGAACTTTTCCGTCATCCCCGTAGACACGGATCCGGTAAAGACCCGAAGAAGGAGACTTGCTTTTAAAAATAAACCCGCACAGGTCTTCTTTTTCCAGTTCTTTCAGCCTGGTTTTTATCCAGGTATTCATCTGCTGGGTTTTATCAATGCCGGTTTTCTGGGTGACCAGCCGGGGGCATTCGGGATCCCCCACCAGGCGGACCGCCTCCCTGGGGGTCGGCATACCGCACTCCACTTCCGGGCAGACCGGCAGATAATCGACAAAGAGTCCCAGTGTCTGGGTCAGAAATCGGTCGTGGCTGTGATTGCCGTCGTAACGGACTTTTTCGCCAAGCAGGCATTGACTGATGCCGATTTTTACCGGGGTGAGCATATTTCCTCCTTTTATGAACTCTCTTCAAACGAAAGGTGTTGCGGGTTTTATGGTCCGGCAGATTGACAATCCGCTCTTTGAGTATATATCTTTGGTAAAAGATTAAAACCTTTTTTTTAAACCTGTACAGCAAAGAGAGGATGATGGAAAAGGTGCCAGATAAAAGCAAACCTGTTCTGGTAACCGGTGCCACCGGTTATGTGGCCGGCCGCCTGGTGCCGCTGCTGCTGGCATCCGGGTACCGGGTCAGAACCATGGGGCGGTCGGTTGAAAAACTTTCAGACCGGGCCTGGTCAGGGCATCCCAATGTTGAATGCGTCAAAGGCGACATCATGGACAAAGAGAGCCTGGCGCGCGCTGTCAGGGGATGTGATACGATTT
>CAZLNA010000434.1:0-2178 GCA_964560485.1 uncultured Desulfobacula sp.
GGGATCTGACAGGGCCAGGGGAAGAAGACCTGCCAGGTTGGTCAAAGTGGTGGAAACAATGGGGCGCAGGCGGTCAGCAGCCCCTTCTCCGGCAGCGTGTGAAACACTCAATCCTTTTTTGCGATGGTAGTTCATTGTATCCACGATAATAATGGAATCGTTTACGACAATCCCCACCAGCGCCACCACACCAATGGCAGCAGAAAAAGAAAACGGGATGTCGGCCAGAAAAAAGCCGGTGAATACACCGATCAATGCAAAAAGGACAGTGAAAAGGATAATGACCGGCTGGATCAGGGAGTCAAACAGCAGTGACAGAATGGCAAAGACCAGGAGCATGGCCAGTATGAACATTTTGCCCATTTTCTCATAGGTTTCATTGACCTCGTCTTCTCCGGCAAAGACATAATCATACCCGGCCGGCCAGTCTGCTTTGAAATCTTCCATCATGGGCCGCATCTTTTCAATGACTTCTGACACATAGATTCCGTTTAGTTTGGCCAGAACCGTTACAGACCGCTGCCCCTCCTTATGTTTGATCACTACGGGCGCCTCGTCCATGACAGGCTCGGCCAGGCTCCACAACGGGACGGGCTTGTTTCGGGCATTGATAATCGTGATCCTTTCAAGCTCTTCCCAGCTTTTGGGTGCGCCCATGGTTCCATTGCGGCTCGGCCACCAGGTTCCCAGCCGGATGTCGAGATCATCCTGGGTGCCCGGCTGCCGGAAGCGGCCGATTTTTTCGTTTTCGGTTAAGGCGATCATCTGGCCGGCCAGTGCCTGCCGGGTTACTTTATGAAATTCAAGTGCTTCCGGAAGCGGCCTGAAACTCAGCTCACTGCCGGACGGGCCGATGTTGTCCCGGATATCCACCACCCCGGGGATATGGGAGAGGGCTTTTTGCACCTCAATGGCAAACCGTTTGAGCTGGTGGATATCTTCACCTTGAATATCTATCTGAAGCGGATCTTCCGACGAAGGCCCCCCGATCTGCGGACTCATGATGAGACGGACACCCGGCTCATCCGCTATAGCAGCACTGATTTCCTGTCTGAGGGGTTCCACATACTCGTGGGCAAGGCCGGAACGCTGGTTTCTGGGAACAAAAAAGCAGGAAAAACCGATAAAGTGATGCGCTTTTGTCGGCGAAAGCATATCGTGGAAAGATCCCATTGAATAGGCGTCTTTTTCACCCACCACCTTGAGCGCATATTTCAGGTAGGGTTTTGTTTTTAAAATATTGCCAATGGTCTGGGCAACCTTTTCCGAATGGTCCAGGGTTGTGCCGGGTGGCAGTTCCACGGTGATACCAAGGCCTCTGCCGTCTTCCTTGGGATAAAGGGTGTTGCGCATCTTATCTGCCGCACCAAGGCTGAGGAAAAAAAGGCATATGCCCAGCAGCAGCCAGGCAGCCGCACGCTTACGGGAAAAAACAACATGCGCGCCCAGCCAGCTCGACAGCCCTTTGCCGGCTTTATGGGTGATACGGTCCATTCTATTGGGCCCGTGGCTGTTTTGTTCAGACTTGAGCACAAACCGTGACAGGGGAGGGCCCAGAACGACGGATATCAGGTAAGACAGCGAAAGGCAGACAACGGCTGTTACCGGTATCTGACGGATGAATTTCCCGTCCACACCGCCGAGAAAAGCCAGTGGCAGCAGCACCAGAATGGTGGTCAAAGAGCCTGAAAGGGAAGGGACAGCATAGGTCTTCACAGTTCTTTGAACCGCTTTGATAAATCCGAGTTTAAGGACAAACACCCCTTCGTGCATGCCTTCCATGATCAGAATAAAGTCATCAATCAGAAGGCCGAGGGCAAATATCATTCCCACAATCACCAACAGGTTGAAGGTATACCCCATGGCCCATAGAACTGCTGCAGTCCCCAGAAAGGTTAAAGGCACACAGACTGACGCCACCAGGGCTTCCCGCCAGGTCAGCATGACCATGAGGACTAAAAATACCGCGAGCATGGCCTGCCAGCCATTGGTCAACCCTCTTTGAAGCTCTTCTTCAATTGCCTGGGACTCATCCCCGGTGGTCTGCCACCGGAGGCCTTGGTGCCAGAGAGCACTGTTTGCTTCAGCCGTCATGAGCTGCTTTGCCTTTTTTACCAGGTCTATCGTGTCCTGGCCTGAGGATTTGTAGAGATTCATGGCAAGCACGGGAATATACTC
>CAZLNA010000435.1:0-2167 GCA_964560485.1 uncultured Desulfobacula sp.
GTTATACCCTTTATCATCCTGCAGTTGACCGGGTTGTTAATTATCATGCTTTTTCCCCAGCTCGTCCTCTGGCTGCCCATTGTTGCCTACTCTAACTAGGTAACACGGTATATCAGCCGGAAAATAACCGGCTGTTCATGAGTGTTCTGACATTTAAAGATGTCACGGCCTGATTCTTGAGAGAGGATCAGGCTGCGGCATCTTTGTTTTTTCTGCCAGGGGGTATGGCAGATTTTAGTTGAAGCATTTTGATAATCTGCCTTATACTCGTTCTGACAGCATGCTGGTCTGTTTATCCTTCGGATACCCGCTGATTGTTCCTCTTTTTGAAAACAGGCCCTGTTCATTGATTTTTAACGCATCATTATAACAATTTGGAGGAAAAGATGACCGATTCCCTGCTCATCGTCTCGCCGGTTGAAGCGCATGTGGCCTGTCTGACACTAAACCGTCCGGAAAAAATGAACACGTTGAACACCCCCCTGGCCTGCGAATTAAACCAGGCCCTGCAAACCCTGGATGCAGACCCCCAGGTGAGGGTCATTGTTCTAACGGGGGCAGGCAAATCCTTCTGTGCCGGTATTGATGTGAACGAACTGGCAGGAAAAACAGCTCTGGCGTACAGAGAATGGATCGAGACCATGGAACAGCCCCTTGTGACCATGTCCCGAATGCGTACCCCGGTCATTGCACAGCTTCAGGGTGTGGCTGCTGCCAATGGTATGGGTCTGATTGCCTCGGCAGATCTGGTGGTTGCTGCGGCAGATGCACGCATGGGCCTGACAGCTGTAAATGTGGGGCTTAATTGTGTGGGGCCTGTCATTCCGGTTGCCCGCTGTGTCGGCCGGAAAAAGGCGCTTGAACTTCTTTTGTACGGGAGGCTGATCAAGGCGGACGAAGCAGCGCAGATGGGGCTGGTCAACCGTATCGTGGCCAAGGAAGATCTTGCGGCGGTCACCATGGAGTGGGCTGCGGAACTGGCTAAAAAAAGTCCGCTTGCCGTTCAGATTGCAAAAACAGCCTTTTACGCATCAGAGGATATGCCTTATGAAAAGCAGTTTTCTTATATGAACGAGGCCTTTGCCAGGCTTTGCACGACAGAAGATGCAAAAGAAGGGGTGGCTGCCTTTTTTGAAAAAAGACCCCCGAATTGGCAGATCAGGTAACATTGAATGAAGTCATGCCGGATTCAACGGTTCAATTGGTATTTTCGAACCGCACGGTTGTGTTCTTTAATGGTTTTGCTGAAATAATGGGTGGTATCTTTTTTTGAGACAAAGAAGAGGTAATCGGTTTCAGCAGGGTAGAGAGCGGCTTTTATGGCCAGGGCGCCGGGGTTGGCAATGGGGCCGGCCGGCAGCCCTTTGATCTGATAGGTATTATAAGGGGTGACGGTTCTCAAATGGATCCGTCTGATATTGCCGTCAAAGTTTTTAATGCCATATATCACAGTTGGATCACTTTCCAGGCGCATCTTCTTCTTTAACCGGTTGTGAAAGACAGAGGCGATAACCGGCCGTTCGGAAGCGTCTCCGGTTTCTTTTTCAATGATGGACGCCAGGGTAACAACCTCATACACATTCATTCCCAGTGCTTTTGCCCGGGTTCTCCATTCTTCTGTGAAAACAGTCTTAAACCGGTCAACCATGGCCTCTGCAACGGTTCGGCAGTCTGTCTGCCCAGGGAAAAAATAGGTGTCCGGATAAAGAAAACCTTCAAGACTTTTACCCTTGATATGAAATGAGGCTACCACCTGAGGATCGTTGCAGAGTTCAATAAACGCCTGTCTGGAACAATACCCGGCTTTTTCGATACGTCCGGCAATTTCAGTAATGGTCAGCCCTTCAGGGATGGTCAGTTTATACAGGCGGACCTTTCCGGAGAGCAGGGTGGTTAAAAGCGCATCAGGCGACTGCGAGCCGGACAGCAGGTATTCCCCGGCCTGAAGTTTTTTATCTGCTTTTTCAAGCATGGCAAGCCAGATAAAAAACCGCTGGTTGGTAATAATACCATCTTTTTCAAGCCTGATGGCGATTGTTTCAAGGGACTGGCCCGGAGAGATCTTGAACAGCATTTGTCCGGCATCAACACGGGCGGGGTGCTGTCTGAATTCAGTGAACTGGTAATAGACAAAAGCACCACCGGCCGCTGCACAGATCAGCAGGGC
>CAZLNA010000436.1:0-2165 GCA_964560485.1 uncultured Desulfobacula sp.
TGCTGCACTGGCGATGGGTTCATACGCCACATTGTAATAGGCATAATACGCTGCGGCCAGCTTGTATTCCCATCCATATTTGGGCCGGTGGTTAAAGCCGACCTGGGCACCGAGCAGATACCGGTCATCCTGGCTCCATTCTGATTCCTGGATGGGAAAATATCCCATGGTGAGGAATCCGAACTTATTGTTCAGTTCCATATTGGTATCGGTCACGAAATTGACTGCAAACCCTTCAAACGCCAGGTCACTGTCCCAGACCAGACTGGAGGAAAACCAGGGATTTTTCATGATCCCGCCGGTAACGGATACCTGGGGAAGTTTATCCCCCCAGACCTCTTCTTCAGCCGTATAGGTCCACTTGACATAGGCCCGGTCCAGGACGATATCCGCTTTGCTGTCACTGTTGTCTCCAAGCGTATGGTTGGTGGAGACCGGGTTGCCCACAGAGCCTGTTGCCACCCGGAACCCGGCAGTAACATCGCCGGTGTTAATGTCTGTCTGATCAAGAATTTTGGCTTTCATGCCCACCCTCAGCCGGATCCGCTGCCTGTGCTCGTCATGGGTGGTATTGATTGAGTCTCCCGGGCTGCTGGGATTTTCAATATCCTGTGCATTTCCCTTGTCAAAGAGCACGGATTCGTGGCGCAGCCGGATATCCCCGCCAAAGCGGATTCGCTGGGCCCAGGAGGCTTTCTGCATCTGAGGCTTGTACTCTTCGATGAGCATCTGCTCCAGCCGCTTCACCTCCCGTTCCAGAAGAATACTGCGCCGGACCAGGTCCTGGGACCGGAATTCATAGCTGTCCCTGAGATTGTTCAGATCCTGGGTCACTTTCTTGGTCACACCCCTGGATACTTTTTTAATGTACTCATCCGACTTTTCCTGCGGCGTAATGGTCACAATCTGGCTGGTGGATTTGGCTTTGGTCCGGTGACGTTTTAAAAATCCCGCAGCTTCTGTATCAGAGATCACCCCTTTTTGCTTAAGCAGGTCAATCAGGGCCTCTGTGGTGTCAAAACTGCCAGTCTCCTCAGTCGCGGCCGGAGCCGCATCTTCGGCCATGGATGCACTGCCGGTCAGGCCGGCCAATAAAAATACCACCACCATACAAGTCAACAGCCGGCCAACGGCCTGCCCCGGTCTCCGCAGCGAAACCGCTTTTATCCGTGTTTTCATCTTTTTTCCTATTTCAGCGTTTACCATCTCTGTGTTTCAGCTTTTAAACGTTACTTTGACTTTTATTTTTTTCGGCATTTCCCCGGGCGGGGCCTCACTGACCCTAAATCCTGATATGGCCTGTTCCACAGCCGTATCCACAAGCACATTGCCCGAAGATTTGGATATCGACTCGAGCTGAAGGTTCCCTTTTTCATCCAGCCTGACCCAGATAAACATTTTGTGCTTACCAGACGGGATATCCTTTTTATCTTCAAGGTATTTATTGACCTTTTCCCTGACCTCGTCCTGGAGAATCCTTGTATACCAGGCATACCTGCGCATCAGCGATTTGCTCCCCCCGCTGCCGCCGATCAGTGACCGGTAGCCTTTTTTGGCTGCCAGGCCAAAGCTGTCGCCTGCGCCGGTTCCGTCCGCGTCAAGTCCGAGTTCCTCACCGGTCGGTCCGTCATCTTCCATGGCATCATCCATATCATCTTCCGGCTGCTCTTCAGGCTCCGGCTCGACAATTTCCTCTTTTTTCTTGATCTCAGGCTCGGGCGGCTGTTCCTTGATCTTGGGCGGCGGCGGTGGTTTGACCAGAGTCACGCGCTGTATCTGGCGCCTTCTTTTACCGTCATCTTTTCCCATGAGCCCTTTTAAAACAAAGGCGGCTGAAACCAGCAGGAAGATAAAAATCAGGCAGGCCGTACCGACGACTAAAAACTTTTTTTTATTTTCATTGTTTTCCGCCATTTTTTTTCCTCTCTATAAACGGTTATTCAGGTGAATCACATACCCTATGATACAACTGGCCGGACAGATTATTTCACCAGTTTCTGGGTCACCAGTCCCAGCTGGGTAATCTCCAGTTTCTGCATCAGATCGAGCACATCCATCACGTTCTGATAATAAATTTTCGCATCCCCCTTGATGACTACAGGAAAATTGGGATCCACTGCCTTGTGGGCCCGAAGATGCATTTCAAGCTGGGCCAGGGTCACAGG
>CAZLNA010000437.1:0-2164 GCA_964560485.1 uncultured Desulfobacula sp.
CATGTGGGTACCGCCCCAGGCGATATGGGGGTTGCGGCCCAGGCCGATAAAGGGCAGGCCCGGGATCATGAGCCCCACTGCGTTAAAGGTGGGAGAGTTCAGTCCGACGATGAGCCACAGGTTGGGCTGGCTCATTCCCACGTGGGGATCACCTGCCAGAATCGGTGCGCCAGTGACACTTTTTTGTGCACTGATGGCCATGGAATTGCTCCCGGTTTTTGAGTGCATATGAATGAGCTGTGAGAGCAGGGCAGCCCTGTCTGTTGAAAAGACCTGGGTTTTTGCCCCCGACGTCAGGGCGTCATCCCAGATCTGTTCCCAGTTTTTATCAGTGCGGGCCTTGAGCAGGGCAGCATAGGCCAGCCAGTTGGGGTCAGCGCCTGCCAGCCGGCCCATGACCATCAGGTCCCGGAGTGTAAACCGCTCGTCTTTCATCCCCAGCAGAGCATATTCCGGCGGCCTTCTTTGTGTCAGGGCCATATAGTCGTTGATGCCCTGAATGAATTTTTCCAGCAGCTGCCGGGTGTCAGGCGTCAGCAGCGCCAGATTTTCATCTGCCGTCTTTGTGAAATTGATGGTGCGGATCAGTTGATCAATATCCCTGGTAAACGGTCCTGCCAGCTCGGACAGGCGGCCATATGCCAGGTGTTTCATCAATGTCATCTGGACAAGCCTGAGATGGGCATTGACCAGGCCCAGCGAATAGAACAGGTCCGCATCACTTTTGGCATGGATATAAGGGACCTGATATCCATTCCAGTAGATAGTGACGGGCTGTTGAAGTGCCAGGCCGGCTGCCGGGAACTGGGCCAGGCGGGCAGGGGTGTCCATTTTTTCAGGCTGGATGGCCGCGCATCCGTAGAGGGCCAATCCCATGAGGGTGATAAAAGAAAGTATTTTACGTGTCACGATATATCCTTAGATTTAAGCGAATGACGGTATCATATCGGTTGTTAACAGATCACTGGTTTCATCTGAACACAAGGGTTAGAAAACATAATAATACTTATCCTGAAATATTCCAGCCTGCAGGTTGATGAAATCGAATCCCTGTTATGTCACTGAGCTGCAGACGGTTCAAATTTGTAATTTGTTTTAAAGGGCCGGCATGACTCGGGTTTCATCAAAAGTGTTTAAATGTTCTGTAACACTCTGTATTTAAATTATTTTTTTTATATCCCAAAGATCTTTGGGCACCACTAATGGACAGTGGCATTTGTTTTGCTTGACCCATACAGATAGGAAAACAGTTGCACCTGTTCAGTGGCCATGGGCAACCAATTATTCCGCCAACATTTAATAAGGGAGGATTTCATGACTGTCCACAATGCCCTGTTGTTTATCAAGCAGGGAATGACTGACAGCGACTTGCGCTTTCGGTTAAACAACACAGCCAGCCAGGATGAACTCGATCAGGTATTGGCAGAGCAAAGCATGCTCTTTTCACCTCATGAGTTTGAACAGGCCTTCAGTCAGAAGCTTGTCCAGTGTCAGGAAATTGGACAGGCTGAGCAGCTTCACCAGTTTAGAATGTGGTGGACAATTCTTTATCAGGCCTTTGAATCCGGGAAGGGTGACACCTCATACAGTGGTTGCAGGCAAAATCGCGGTTAATCAGGTCAAACACAGATCCTTTGTTTGACAGGCGGCTATAAAAAGAGTCGGCAGGCAGGTTCAAGGACAGATCTGAAAAAAAGAGGATGGTGTCCGCAAGGTGTAAAAATAAATTTCATTTTTGTTGTTTATCTTCTGTTCGTTCGGTTTTTTGGGCTTGTTGTGCCGGATTAAAATTATATTTTCAGACAATTTGTCTTTTTATCATAAGGGGTTGCGGGAAAAAAAGGATTGGTTTCAAGGGTGATGGAATGATGGTTGCAAAGGGTGTTCGCAGGGGTGGGCGATATTGTTTTTCGCCCAAATATCTGGAACGGAATCAGGCAGGTTATGAAAAATAGGGAAAATTGCTGTCCAGCAGGATCACGGCGTCTTAAAATGTGTTCTGCAATGGGCGCGGTTCTGGCTTTCAGTGGTATTGAGGGGGCTGCTCCGCTGCTTCATGGCAGGTCGTCATGTGCCCGCTCTCTGGGTGCATGTCTGTCTAAGCATTTTCGGGAGCAGGTCGATATTGTTTCTACCCATTATGATGTTCAGACATCGTTTTCAG
>CAZLNA010000438.1:0-2163 GCA_964560485.1 uncultured Desulfobacula sp.
CGCTGGCACGGTCCTGGGCTGCAATGGCCATGACCTCTGCCGCCTTCCGGGTGGATCCGGGAAAGACCACTGCTGCGGGTATTTTATCCCCCACCTTAAATCGTTCTGTCCGCTGGGGGTCGGTTGCCAGGCGGGATTCGCCCAGCTTCTCTGTCAGTTTGGATATGGTTTCAGCAATGCCCATGGGGTTTCCTTTCATGATACGGATTGGCCGGCATCAGCCGGGTCCTCAGGCGGGATGACCTTGCCCGGGTTCCAGATCTGCCCGGGGTCCATGGCCGTTTTGATCTGCCGCATGAAGTCAATGTCAGAAGGGGAAAAAATAAAGGCCATTTCCTTTAGCTTTTCCGTGCCGATGCCGTGTTCGCCTGAAATGGTGCCACCGACATCAGCACAGGCCTGCAGGATCTCACTGGCTGCCTGGTGGGTGCGTTCAAGCTGTTCCGGGTCGCGTTCGTCAAAAAGGATCAGCGGGTGAAGATTGCCGTCACCGGCATGGAAGACATTGCCAATGGGAAGATCGTATTTTTTGCCGATTTCAATCACCTTTGACAATACTGCTGGCAGCATGGTGCGCGGCACAGTGCCGTCGCAGACCAGATAAGACGGGCGAAGCCGGGACACAGCGCCGAATGCACCTTTTCTGCCGGCCCAGAGTTCAGCCCGGTGTGCATCGTCCCTGGCCAGGGTCACTTCCCTGACATTGTGAGAGTCGCAGATGGCCATGATCTGGTCGGCCTGGCGGTCCATTCCGTCGGTCAGCCCGTCGAGCTCAATGATGAGGACAGCAGCCGCATCCCTTGGATAACCGGCCTGGACCGAATCTTCTACCGCCTGGATCACCAGGTTATCCATCATTTCCAGGGTGGCTGGTACAATGCCTTCTGCGATGATGGCAGATACGGTGTTGCCAGCATCCTCAATGGTATCGTAGATGGCGAGCATGGTTTTGACTGCCTCGGGCGCACGGATGAGTTTTAAAATGATCTGGGTCACAATCCCCAGGGTACCTTCGCTGCCCACCAGCAGGCCGGTGAGATCGTATCCCACCGGGTCCGGGGATTTGCTGCCGATCCAGGTGACGGTACCGTCATTGAGCACGATTTCTGCACCCAGGATATGGTTGGTGGTGACACCATATTTGAGGCAGTGGGGGCCGCCGGCATTTTCACCAAAGTTGCCGCCCAGGGTGGAGACTTTCTGGCTGGCCGGGTCCGGTGCATAGATATAACCGGTCCTGGCAACCTGGCCCTGAAGATCAAGCGTGATGACACCGGGCTGGACGGTTGCGGTACGGTTGGGGATATCCACTTCCATGACCTGGTTCATGCGGCTGAAATGGATAACAATACCCCCCTGGGAAGGGACGGTTCCCCCGCTCAGGTTGGTGCCGGAACCGCGTCCGATGACCGGGATCTTGTGTTCATGAGCGATCCTGACCACAGCGGCCACTTCTTCAGTGCTGCCTGGTATGACCACGGCATCAGGCATGCCTTTTTCCAGGGAGGCGTCATACCCGTATAGCGTGCGGTCCATCTGGGAGGTTAAAACGTGATCAGCGCCCACAATCTCTTCAAGCTGTTGAATGACTGCTGAATCTTGCATGGTTCATCCTTTCTTTGCCTATTCCGGTTCTCAGTTGATATACCGGTCCAGGGGAGAACCGGGGAACCGTTGTTCAGGTTGACCTGCTTCATGCTGCTAAAAAATGCTTCATTGGTACGATGGTCAGACTATAGGATAGGGGTTTGCTTTTTGTCAACACGAGGGTTTAAAAAGTCGGATGGTTTAGAACTCACTGACAATTTGAGAAATATCAGCGGTCAAAAAAGATAGCTTCCTGCAGCTGCTTAGAGCCGCTGGATAATATATAAAAAGGTGGGAAACCGGCTCTGGGTCTTAAGCCGGTAAAAATCATACAGCACCTGGCGGGAGGGTTTTGCAAATGAAAGCGGTGAAAGATAGAGCGTGCCCTTGGGCCTCGTTCTTTTCGTGGAGTGCCGGGCCAGTTCCAGCAGGGCCTCGGTATGGGAAGAATCCAGGCTCTCATCCATGATGAAATTGGCAGTGATTTCAACCAGCGGATAGGTGTCATTGATTGTCTGGATGGTTTTAAAGGCGCTTAACACCTTTTCCGCACTCAGGGGTTTGCCGATTCTTTCC
>CAZLNA010000439.1:0-2161 GCA_964560485.1 uncultured Desulfobacula sp.
CCTTAAAGGTGTAGACACCGACATCCACACTGCCGATTGTGTGGCTGTAACGGAAGGCCAAGTCCAGATGATTCTCATCTGCCGCGCTTTCAAAAAACGCTTTATCCGTATCCACTACCCAGCTGTTTCTGAAGCGTCCTTTTTTTCCGGGATACGTTCGCTCCCGGAAGCCGGGCAGAAGGAAGAGTTCAAATACCCCTGAGTCAGTGGGCCAGGTGAGCTGGGCCATTGGCTGGCCCAGTTTTTCTTCTCCGTCAAGAGACTCCACCAGGTCGGTCTGGTTGATGATATCTGCCAGGTGGACAAATTCGGTAACCCCCCAGAAGACCTTGCCGATGCCGAGGCGGAGTTCGATTGTGTCACCCACCCAGAGAAAGTTGAATTCTCTTAAATCGACATGGGATCGTTCCGGGTCTGCCGAATCGATCCGGGCGAACGGGACAATGATCAACGACAGATCATTGTCCCAGGCATGATAGTATTCCGGTTCAATGGCCAGTGAAACGGACTGGTCTTTCTGGCCGGCATGTCTGGCGCTTTCAGGGAAAAAAACTGCCTGGGCCTCGATATATCCACTCAGTTCGTGCGCCTGGCAGGGCGCGGCACTGCCTGACAGGAAAAGGCCAAGCAGTGCGAGGATGCATACCTGTTTCATGAATTCACCGTGCCCGTTTCAGGCTGTTTTTACTGAATGCCTTTGCAGTCAGGCCGGTTCTGAACTGGTAGTTGGACCAGACCAGGCGGGTGGATTTCCCATTCTGATGGTTGATCATGTTCATTTCATGGGCCCGCCAGTAACGGCCCAGGTATTGATGGTAATCCGAGGCCGTATAGGTTTTGAGCAAAGAATTTTTCCGGTCGTAGTAATCGATTTTCAGGACCCGGTACTCTGCCTGGTCCAGCCAGACCACCTGCCGCAGATACCCTGAATTGGCCTTGTCAACAGGGTACCGTTCAATCACAAAGCAGGGCTGATCGTTAAAGGATTCATCCCTTAGCCATTTATAGGTATATTTTTCAACTTCCTGGCTGGAGATATCCTCATAGGCAAATTCAGAGCCCATGAAAGAACCGGATTTGTTGCTCGAACTGATCCGTTTCACCCGTTTAAGCGCGGGCAGGTAGAGCCACTGGTCGTCATCCCCGATCTTGTGGGAAAAGGTCAGAAATGCGGTCCCTTTGACATCCCTGGGATTGTCAAAGATGGAAAGGCTCTTGTCTCCGTCATTGGCCGTTTCAAGGGTTTTGATCCGGATCAGCCGCCGGCTTTCCTGGCCGTGCCGGTTTTTCAGGATCATTTTCATGTCTGCGCTGAAATCCTGGAATCCCGTGTCAATACGGTCTGCCTCGGTTGCAATAGCCAGTCCTTTTTCTTCAGGATTCTGTGCGCTTGCAGACAGGGGCAGCAGGCAGATAACGATCAAGAGTATCTGTATCTTTTGTTTTATGTTTAAGCGTCTCATCTGTTTTTCCTTCCATTTTGATTAAGATTGCAGGTAATAAAAAGAAATCCAACAGCAGGGCCAGCACAATGGTCATGGCCGTCATGATACCCATGTCTGCGTTGACTTTGAATCCTGAAAACGCCAGCACAGTGAAGCCTGCCGTCAGGATCAGCGTGGTTACCCACAAGGCGTTCCCCACAGTTGCAAATGCATAGGAGACCGCCTGGGCTGCAGACATGCCGTGTTCTTTTCTGCCCCTGAGGTATTTGCTCATGAAATGCACGGTATCATCCACCACGATCCCCAGGGTCAAAGCCACCATGACCGACAATGCCAGTCCGACCCGTGATGCGGTCAGCCCCCAGATGCCGAAGGCGATAAAAGCCGGCATGAGGTTCGGCAGCAGGCTGAGAAGACCGATCCTGATGTTTCGCAGGGCGACCATGATGATGGCGGAAATCAGGACCAGGGCACCGAAAGAGGCCCAGAGCATACTGTTGATATTTCGTTCTGAGATGTGGGCAAAAATGATGGACAGGCCGGTGCCGTAGGTATACATGTGTTTGGGTGCATTGGCAGCCAGCCATTGTCTTGCTTTTTCATCCATCTGCCGAAGTTGGGCGGATGTTCTGCCTTTAAGGGTGACGGTCATCCGGCTGGACGATTTTTCCACATTGACCTGGTCAAGATCAGCCACAAATGTCACAGCGTGAGGA
>CAZLNA010000440.1:0-2156 GCA_964560485.1 uncultured Desulfobacula sp.
CGATCTTTACTCAGCAGGGATCGACTTCCTGAACCTCCACCAGATCAGGTGCACCCCCTTCAACCGACCCAGGCTCCAGGAACGCCGTTATACCTTCCTTCGCGGCCCGGCTGTTTCCGTGCTGGAAACTGAGCTCACCGCCCTGGAACTGATCTTATACACCCTGGATGAAAATATACCCTTACCCCTCAACTATTGTTCATTCACTTACCGTAACCAGTTCCAGAAGGCAGGGGCCCGACAGAGAAGTGCACAGACAGTTAAAAATACCTGGGAAGACATTACCCCCACCGGGTATATCCGGTCCTTGAGTCTGCAAGGCACTCCCGACAAGATCAGCCGGATTTATAAAAGATTCCAGGAGGCAGGGGAAACCCGGGCAGCCTGGCAAATGTCAACCAAGGGAGATAGCCTCAAATTCCCTGCCCGGCTCTGGCCTCTGGTGGATTTTACAGGACTGACCCTGAAAGTCACCTACAGTTCAACAGCGCTACGCTCGTCTGCCTCTCTGAGGTATCCGTTTACCAACGTGATGCTCAATGGTAAGAAAAAAGTGGTCATCGAGAGGGATGACCGGCATGCTGGAATCAGTCTCAAAGGAAATGATATACAGGGGTTTAGACACACCTTTTTGGCGCATGAGGATGAAATCTGCCATACTTTCCCCGATGCATTATCACCGAACCTGAAAGAAGAGATTAGCCGATTTGAAACGTTTAACCAAGGCCTTGCCCCCTATTTTTAGTGCTCCGTTTTTGATTTCACTGGATTATATCCAATTAGTAAACAATGTATTCTTGGCGTTCTTCTTCCTCTTTACAGTGAATGCACTTGCTGGTGACCGGCCTTGCTTCAAGTCTTTTAATGGAAATATTTTCTCCACAGGTGTCGCAATATCCATAGGTATTGCTCTCAATTCTTTCCAAAGCCTGACGGATTTTATTGATTAGGAAACTTTCTCTTGATCGAATTCTAAGACGGAACGTCTGATCCGCATCCATAGATGCCCTATCCAGGTATTCGATTTCCTGACCATTCCGGGAAACCATTTCAGTCATGGCCTGTCCTGCCTGGTTTAATAATTCATCCAGCCGCTGATTTAGTATCTTTTTAAAATATTCTTTTTGGCTTTTATTCATGAATCATGTTCTCCCAAATGGTTTGCTCTTGTCAATCAAAGGTGAAAACTGTCTGGGTCACAAAACGGTCAGCACCGAGAGATAGCAAAAACTATGCCTTTAACCGGGGTTCATTTTGTGGATAAGCAGACGGTGAACAGTGATCTGCTTCATGTTTCCTCTCATGCTGACCTCGCCGTCAACAGAAACAATTTGCCTTAGGTGCTGATTCATCACTTGTTCGAAGTGATTGCTTGCAACCGCGAACATATCCTCATCAAAAGTCATGACAGCGATTTTTCTGCTTCGACCGTCTTTGTCCCACTCAATGGGCAGCACAATTCCCTTGATTGACTGGTGGTGCTTCTCCATGGTTCATCCTAACCGGCCATCTATCCTTGGCCGATCCTGTTATGCCTCAAAAAATACCCGGCAAATCACGTACCAACACTGGCACTTTTATTGCTGTATCCCGGCTAAAACCACAGAAAAAAACTGCATATGAACGGATCGACAAAGAGAAACTGCAAGCCCGAAAGCAACAGAATCATTGGCTATGACCTGGCCAGGGGCCTGGCCATACTGATCATGGTGGTCATCAATTTCAAAGTTATGCTTTCGGTCAATGACACCTTTCCCGGATGGTTGTCAAGTGCGGTCGACTTTATGGACCGCCGGGCGGCAGTCATGCTGGTAATGATCGCCGGTGCCGGAATCACCCTGATGACAAAAGAAAATTCAATGCTCCGAGCTATTTCCCCTGCCGTCTGCACCACCTTGCTGAAGCGCGCCTTGTTTCTTTTTCTTACCGGATATTGCCTCTCAGCGATCTGGCCAGCTGATATCCTCCACTTCTATGCCGTTTTTATTTTCCTGGGAATATTTCTTACAGAAGCCGGAACCCGGACACTGATTTATCTTGTGTTTTTCTTATGGCTCATCAGTTTTGTCCAATTTCTTGATCTTTTTGAGGTCATACAGCAAATTTCAGTGGATTATATACTGGCCGGACAGATGATGGACATCCTGTTCACCGGA
>CAZLNA010000441.1:0-2155 GCA_964560485.1 uncultured Desulfobacula sp.
GGCCCAGATGGCCATGGAGGAAACCTTCCTATGAATCACTGTTTCGATATCCATGGGAAAAGGTTGCGTCGTAGAGTTTGGAAACCACACTGCTTTGCCTGCTGCAGGCGGCGTCTACTGCCCTGCCCGTTATAATCAGTGCATGGCGTGTGATGTTGTGCGTTTCACAGGCTGCTGAAAGCTCACAGGCCTTTGTCTTAATGATCATTTCCTCGGGATGGCTGACCTTATACGCAATCACGCACACAGCGTTTTTGCCGTAGTGGGTTTCTATGATTTTTTCCACCTTTTTGATCTGGCTGATGCTCAGATAGATAGCCATTGATGCCTGGTGCGCTGCCAGGCGTTCAAGGGATTCTTTTTCCGGTACGGGCGTTCTCCCTGAAATCCGGGTGAAGATCAAGGTCTGGGTGATTTCCGGCAGCGTGTATTCCATGTTCAGGCGGGCTGAGGCACCAAAGGCAGCTGTCACGCCGGGAATCACGGTATAGGAAATCTGTTTTTCATCCAGCAGGCACATCTGTTCATAGATGGCGCCGTAAAGAGATGGGTCGCCTGTATGGAGCCGGACAATCGACTTGCCTTTTTGATAGTTGTCATCAATCAGGGAAATGATTTCGTCCAGATTCATGCCGGCGCTGGACACAGTCAAAGCGGTGCTGCTTTTCCAGCACAATACCGCTTCAGGCACTAGAGAGCCGGCATAAATGATAAGGTCCGCATTTTCAAGCGCCTGTTTTGCCTTGATCGTGATCAGATCCGGATCGCCGGGGCCGGCACCGGCAAAAATAACCGGGGTGGTTGTTGTCATGACCTGTCCTCATAATCGGGTTTTGATCCTGAAATGATCCAGACCGGGTTCAGCGCATTAAAGCGATGGCCGAATGGCATTCCTTTGGTTCTTGAGACTTGTATCTGTACGGCTTCAGGCGACATGCCGGCATTTTCCAGGTGGGCAAATGTCTTTTCAAGCGTCTGCAGCAGTACGGTATTGACAACGATGATGCCTCCCGGCTTGAGCCGGGCACAGGACGACGAGAGAATCTCTTGAATCCCTCTGCCACCGCCGCCGATAAAAATCCGGTCCGGCCTGTCCATATCGTCAGCACCCTCTGGAAACGGGGTCTGAGAGACATGGACGTTTTTACACCCAAACCTGGCAGCATTTGCCTTGATATCCTTGATGCGGTCCGGCTTCTTTTCAAATGCAAATATCTTTCCCTCTGTCAGAAAATGGACAGCAGCCTCCATGGAAACCGAGCCTGAGCCCGCCCCGATATCCCATAAAACAAGCCCCTTTGCAGTAAGCTTCAGCTTTGAAAGGGAAACGCTTCTGATCTCAGATTTGGTGATCAGGCCTTTTTGGTGGATAAACTCGGACTCGTCCATGCCAAGATAGGTTTCACGTGGAACATGGCATTTCTTTTTCCGGGCAGGCTTGACAATAACAATGTTCGGATCTGTAAATGAGAGGTCTTCCATCTGCCGGGGCGAATCAAACCAGGTTATTCTCTCTTTTTCCGGATTTCCGATGGATTCAAGCACACAAACCTGTGCATTGTGAAAGCCGTTGTTGAGTAAATGCCTGGCAATCCACACCGGATTCTTTTTTGGGTCTGTTAAGAATGCCGTCGAGGGGTGTTCCTTGATATCTCCAAAAGGAAATCTGGCTGCATTTTTTCCATGAAGGCTCACCAGAAGCGCCTCCTGCCATGGTTCTTTTATCAGGGCATAGGCCGCTGCAACCGAAGAAACATTGGGATGGAAAACGAGATGTTCCGGTAGAATGGTCCGTCGAAGCGTGGCGCCGATACCATGGAAGAGCGGATCTCCAGACCCTAAAACAACCACATCCTGTGTCTGTGCCGCTTTTTTTATCTGTTCAAGGACCGGGGCGATCTCTTTGCTGATCACAAGGGTTTTCTCAGGTTTTCGGTCAAAAAGAGCGAGCAGGCGTTTTCCGCCCACCAGCAGGTCGCAGTTTTCAATCAGTTTCAAATGCCGGCCGGTCAAGTCGTCCCTGCTCTGTCCCATGCCTATGACGTGTATTTGACGCATTTTACCCCACCCAGTAATAGATCAGTCCAACAATAAGGATGCTGGTCATCCTGAAAACCTGACCTGATAATAACAGCTGCATCCCCATTTTGGGAGA
>CAZLNA010000442.1:0-2149 GCA_964560485.1 uncultured Desulfobacula sp.
CCTCCATCATGGCATTGGCAATATCATCCGTGGCCTGTGCCCAGATATCAACCACCTTGTTGTATTTTTCACCCTGGGTGATGAGACCTTCTGAATACTGGTTCTTGATATCATCAATATTCTTTTCTGCCTCAGCAATGATATTCCATTTATCATCCGGAATGATCATGTCATCCACGCAGATGGAAAGACCGCCCCTTGTGGAGTGGCGGTATCCGATATCCTTGAGCCGGTCAGAGAGAATAACGGTCTCTTTCAGGCCGATATTCCGGTAGGCATAGTCGATAAGCTTGACAATGGATGATTTGTCCATCAGCTTGTTGACCAGGGTAAACGGCAGGGTTGTTTCGCGACGGTCCACCTTAAAAATGGTGTAATGCTCGCCAACCTTTCTGACATCTGTGAACTGATCTTTTTTCAGGCCGAACAGCTGCTCCACGACGATTTCAGAGACCTGGAAATAATTCTTGAATTCCTTACGGGTCAGCAGCCCGGTTTTTCCTTTGGTCTTTTTGATTTCATCGTCAGAATATTTATTCAACACCTTGTCAAAGCTTTTACCGTCTTGAAGATCCTGGAGTGCAGCTTCGCACTCTTCCAGGGTTTCAGTTCTGATACGGGTCAATGACAGGAGTGTATCACCGGGGATTGATTCCCAGAGCAGGACACGGCCGGTGGTGGTTTCAAAATTTTCGCCGTCAATCCTTACCTTGATTTTGGCGTGCAGTGCCAGCTGGCCCGCGTCATACGCATACCGGACTTCTTCAATGGAAGAGAATGCAGAGTCTTCACCCTTCTGATTCTTTACCGCCCGGGTCATGTAATAGATCCCGAGAACAATATCCTGGGTAGGCACGATAATGGGCTGGCCGTTGGCCGGTGAAAGAATATTGTTGGTGGAGAGCATCATGACCCTGGCTTCCAACTGGGACTCAAGTGAAAGCGGCACGTGAACCGCCATCTGGTCACCGTCAAAGTCGGCGTTGAATGCCGGGCAGACCAGCGGATGAAGCTGGATGGCCTTCCCTTCAATCAGCACAGGCTCAAACGCCTGAAAACCGAGACGGTGAAGGGTGGGTGCACGGTTGAGCATGACCGGATATTCTTTAACAACTGATTCCAGTGCATCCCAGACTGCTGTCTCTTCTCTTTCCACCATTTTCTTGGCCGATTTAACAGTTGAAACCAGCCCTTTTTGTTCCAGATAATTGTAAATAAAGGGCTTAAACAGTTCGAGCGCCATCTTTTTAGGAATACCGCACTGGTGAAGCCTGAGTTCCGAACCGACAGTGATAACGGTACGACCGGAATAATCCACACGTTTACCCAGCAGGTTCTGACGGAAACGGCCCTGCTTTCCTTTGAGCGTATCGCTCAATGATTTAAGCGGCCGTTTATTCGTCCCGGTGACAACTCGGCCGTGACGACCGTTGTCAAAAAGGACATCCACAGCTTCCTGGAGCATGCGCTTTTCATTTCTGACAATAATGTCCGGGGCATCGAGGTCCACCAGTCTTTTCAGGCGGTTGTTCCGGTTCAAGACCCTGCGGTAGAGATCATTGAGGTCAGATGTGGCAAACCGGCCGCCTTCAAGCGGAACAAGGGGCCTTAAGTCCGGCGGTAGGATCGGGCAGGCCGACAGGATCATCCGGGAAGGCTCAATCCCGGATGTCAGGAATGCACTGATGACTTTAAGGCGCTTGGCCATTTTCTGCTGCTTGGCCACAGATTTGGTTTTGTTAATTTCGTCCTTGAGCTCGTCATGAACCACTTCAAGATATTTCTTGCCGGTTTCCTTGTCCACTGCTTCAAACTCTTCAAGCAGCTTTAAAATCGCCTCCGCTCCGATACCGGCCTCAAATTCGCCGTCAAAGGCGTCCATGGCTTCATAGTACTGGTCATCCGACAGCAGCTGGTATTTTTTCAGGGTGGTTTTCTGCGGATCAATAACAATATAGGAATCAAAGTAGAGAACCTTTTCAAGGTTCTTGAGCGTCAGATCCAGGACGTTACCGATTTTAGAAGGCAGGCTTTTCAGAAACCAGATATGTGAAACGGGTGATGCCAGCTCAATATGGGCCATTCTTTCACGACGGACCTTGGACTGGATAACCTCAACCCCGCATTTTTCACAGACCACGCCCCGGTG
>CAZLNA010000443.1:0-2149 GCA_964560485.1 uncultured Desulfobacula sp.
CCGCCAGATAATGGCCTGGTCACGGTCCTGGAGCAGGGCCTGGACAGAGACCACTTTAAGATTGTCGTTGACGCTTTTGGGGATCAGTTTCTGTTCCTCGGAAATATCGAGCAGTTCGGTCAGGCCGAGCATCTGTGCAATGGACGGGCCGTGTACATCCACGTCCATGAGCCCTGTCTTATATCCTCTTTTGGAAAGCGCGGCGGCAAGGTTGGCGGACACGCTGCTTTTACCCACACCGCCTTTGCCGCTTAAAACAAAGATTTTGTGTTTAATACGGTCCAGGGACTGTTTGATAAGTTCTTCTTCCTGGCGCTGTCTTTGCGCCATGTCCGGGTTGGACTGGGAGGGACAGGCACTGCCTTTTTTTGCGTCATCAACGCTGTCGTGAATCATTTATATCATCTCCTTTGAGAAATATGGTTGGTAAATCACCATAAGTATGGTCATTATCATGGCGCTGTCAACTCAAAGACCCCGGGCTTGATTTCCGGGTTGGGGATAAAGCGGGTGATGGCAAAGACAACCATGTCCCCGGTCTGAGAAAAAAAGGTGATCCGTTCCGGTATGAACCGACCGTTAAACCGCTTCATTGTATCTATCCTGAAGGTAAACGCTGGGTTCTGCTGCCGGTCAAGGGTGCTGAGCTCTGAAAGGGTGTTGTCAGGTTTAAAGACAAGATGCTGAACCGGGCCTTTTTTACGGTCAAAAAGGGCAATGATTTCTTTTTCAGGGTAACTCGGGGTGATATATGCGTCATGGTACGGTCTGACCGGCAGCCGGCCAAGCAAAACCGGGCAGATATCGCTGATCTTGACCGGCAGATTCAGGATATGGTCAAGATCAGGGTCTGGATTCCCCATGGTGTACTGGGAGTGTCTTCCGGTATGGGATATGAATGTAACACTTTTACCTGTAGCCACCAATGTTTCAACCGGCCGGCCCGACAGGATGAAGGTAATCCGCATCTGATTGGGCCATTGTGCGGCCCACGCGATTCGGTAGCGCATGGTCTGGGTCTGGTCAACCACCTTTGCCCAGCCAGTCCCTTTGGCAGCGGATATGTCATGGTTGAATTGTGCCGCTGTTTCAGCAAGGCGCCTGGCGTATTCATCCTGGAGCGGATCTGTTGCGGGCCGGATGGGTGCGCACCCGGTAAAAAGAATCGACAGAAAGAGCAGAACCCGGGTCAGGCTAACCATGAACGGTTTATTCATTGATCTGTTTTTGAATGGCATCCATTTTTTTCTTGATGGCAGGAACCAGTTTTCTGTCCTCATCCTCTTTGACATTGTCAAGGGCTTTCTGATACGTCTTGAGCGCATCTTCGAACCGGCCGACCTTGACATAGGCATCTGCTAAATGATCAGCAATAATGGTCTGAAAATTTGACAGATTTGCAGCCTTTTCCAGGTATGTGACCGCTTTTTCAAATTCCCCTTTTTTAAAATAGACCCAGCCGAGAGAATCGGTGATATACCCGTCATTGGGCTTCAGGCGGTAAGCTTTCTGGATCAGGGAAAGGGCTTCTGAAAGACGGATGCCCTGGTCGGCAAGGGAGTATCCGAGGTAGTTCAGTGCACTGGCATCGTCCGGATCAAGCTCGATAACGCGGGCCATGGTATCAAGCGCCTCTTTTTTCAGTCCGGCCTTGTCCTGGATCACGCCTTTTCTGAAAAGCAGGGGCGAACTGTCCGGGTGGTGTGTCAGCCCCTCTTTTAAAATGGCCAGTGCTGTATCATACTTTTTCTGCTGTTCATAAAAAGAGGCCAGGTAAGAGAGGATATCCACGTCTTTGGGGGAAGCTTTGAGCCGTTTTTTAAGAAAATCAATCGCCTTTTCAGGTTTTTCCATCTCATTGTAGAGAAAGGCAATGCTTAAGCCGGATTTAGTGTACTCCGGGTGATTTTTGCTGACTTTCCCGTAGAGTTCGATCGCTTTTTCATAGGCGTTGACGTTCTGCTGGGCGATGGCGGCATAATAGTTCAAAGTATCGCTTCTCGGGTCTGTTTCCAGCAGTTGTGTAAAAACGATAAGGGTATCGTTTTTATCTTCCCTGGCAATGAAATCCTCATATGCTGCCATGGCCTGGCTGGTATCTTTGCTGAAACCGCTCGATATGGCAGTGAACAGGGAAGACGCCTCTTTC
>CAZLNA010000444.1:0-2148 GCA_964560485.1 uncultured Desulfobacula sp.
CCCGGGGCCTGGATATGCCGGTGCTCCTCCGGGTGGAGAATATCCTGAATTCACGCATCATTGCGCTGAATGAGAGTTTCTTATCCGCCATCAATGAACTGGAATATCAAGGGGCATTTGTCGGGGCTTATCCCATCAAGGTGAATCAACAGCAGCAGGTGGTTGAGCGGATTACCCAGTTCGGCGCCCGCTATCACCATGGCCTGGAAGCGGGCTCCAAGGCTGAACTGATCGCGGCCATGGGGATGCTTAATAATAAAAATGCCCCGTTGATCTGCAACGGTTATAAAGATGAAGAGTTTATCGATTTGGGGCTGTATGCATCAAAACTCGGTCATTTCTGTATCCTGGTCGTGGAGATGCCCAGCGAACTGCCGCTGATCATCGAGCGGTCCAAAGCCCTGAATGCCAAACCGGTTCTGGGCATCCGGATCAAATTGTCTGCCCATGCCGGGGGGCACTGGTCCGACTCCGGCGGGGACCGGAGTATCTTTGGTCTGGGAACGTCCCAGATCGTCCAGGCCATTGACCTGCTGGCCAAAGAGGATATGCTGGATTGCCTTCAGATGGTGCATTATCATCTGGGGTCCCAGATTTCAAATATCCGGGAGATCCGTACCGCGGTCAATGAGGCCTGCCGGGTGTATGCCGGGCTGTACAAGGAGGGTGCCAATGTTAAATATTTGGACCTGGGCGGCGGCTTGGCCGTTGATTACGACGGCTCTCAATCCAATTACCTGAGCAGTAAAAATTACTCCTTGAACGAGTACTGCACCGATATTGTGGAGGCGGTGATGACCTCCCTGGATGAGGAGAATATCCCCCACCCCACCATTATCACTGAGTCGGGCCGGGCACTGGTGGCATACTACTCCATGCTGCTGTTCAACGTCCTGGATGTCACCCGGTTCAGGGCCGGTGACCTTCCCGAAACCCTGCCCGAAAATTGCCATCCCCAGATCCAGTATATGTTTGAGGCGCTGACGTCCCTGAACATCAGGAATCTTCAGGAGTGTTTCAACGATATCCTGTACTATCGGGATGAGGTGCGCAACCTGTTCAACCACGGAAAAATCAGTCTGCGCGAGCGCGCCCTGTCCGAAAAAATCTTCTGGCGCGCCATGGACGAGATTGCCAAAAAATCAAAGGACCTCAAGCAGGTGGCGCCGGAACTGGAGGATATTGAGCGGGCGCTGGCAGATATTTACTACTGCAATTTCAGTGTGTTTCAGTCCCTGCCCGATGCCTGGGCCATTGAACAGCTTTTTCCGGTCATGCCCATCCACCGCCTTGATGAAGAACCGAATCGTAAAGGGATCCTTGCAGATATTACCTGTGACTGTGATGGAAAAATCGACCGGTTTATCGACTCCCACGGTTTTAACCGGTATATACCCCTGCATGATTTGAAGGAATCGGAAGAATATTTTTTAGGCACATTCTTAGTCGGGGCTTACCAGGAAACCCTTGGTGATCTTCACAACCTGCTGGGGGACACCCATGTGGTGACTGTAAAGATACTTGAAAACGGGGAGTATGAATTTGTTGACGAGCAGGAAGGGGATACTGTGGCCAATGTGCTTTCCTATGTGGCGTATGATCCCAAGCAACTGTTCAACCGGTTCCGGGGAACTGCTGAGGCTGCGGTCCGCCAGAAACGGATTACCCCGCAGGAGCGCCGGGAGATCATGCAGGCCTTTGAGGCCGGGCTGAGGGGGTATACCTATTTTGAGCGCTGATCCATTGAAACCATTTTTAAGGTAAGGAGTGATATCATGTCCAAGGTAATGATCGTAGGGGCAGGTGGTGTCGGCAGTGTGGTGGCCCACAAGTGCGCCCAACTGCCCCAGGTGTTTTCAGAAATCGTTCTGGTCAGCCGGACATTGAGCAAATGTGATGACATTGCTGCCTCAGTGAAAAAGAGAGTTAACCGGGAGATCACCACGGCTGAACTGGATGCGGATGATGTAACCCAAACCGTTGCCCTGATCAAATCACACCAGCCCGATCTGTTGATCAATGTGGCCCTGCCGTACCAGGACCTTCCACTGATGGATGCCTGTCTTGAGACCGGTGTGGACTACCTGGATACCGCCAACTATGAACCGCCTGATGAAGCCAAATTTGAGTACAAATGGCAGTGGGCGT
>CAZLNA010000445.1:0-2142 GCA_964560485.1 uncultured Desulfobacula sp.
CCGGGCCGGCCCAGGCCGGTCATAGGAAAGATGTTCGTATACAATGGCGCAGAGGATGCAGGCCTGGAGGGCTTTTTTCCGGCTGCCGGTCTCAGCGGTCCATTCTTTTTCCAGCCATTCGTGCAGCTCAAAAAAGAGCCCCTGGTTCCACAGAAGCACCGGCATCCAGGTTTGTTTGTCTGAGCGGGACAGGTGGTGAAGGCGTTTGCGAATCCTTGCCAGCGATTCTTTTCGGTTGTCGATATAGTCTGAAATGTACTGCGCATTTTCAGGCGGATCAAGGGTGTCGGCCACGCAGCGGTCAAGGTCTGGTGCCGGGTCGCAGAGCGCCTTCAGGATGCAGCCGGCCAGGGTGTTGCGGACCTGGCGGGAGATCTTATCCTCAAACGGATCGAAGATTCCGGTTTTCTTTTTTATCACAGCGTTCACTGGGCAAGGGTCTTGTTTTTTTACATTTTTTAACATGCCTGTCCAAAAAGTATATCACTCATACTATGCCTTTTGCTAAATTGCAAACCTGAAAAAGACAAGGTCTGGGCCATGGAATCCCGGGGTCTGCTGAATTAAGTTGAAAATCTGATTTGATTTGGATTTAATTAGTAGTATATTGGTTCAAATCCATTATGTCCTGCAATTGAAAAGGAGAAATCTATCATGGGAGCATCGCCCAAGAAAAGCCTGGATGTCAAACTGGCCGGTTCTGTATTTGCCGTCACCCTGGCAGCGCTGATCATTTTGCTGGTGTCATTGAATTCTTTTCAGTCAGCAGATGTCTCAAATATGGCGGCTCAGGCATCCGCCGTCCTCGACCAGATGACCCCGGAAAGCGATCTGGCTGCTCAGAAAAAAGAAGTGGCAAAGATCATCGATGATTTTACCCGGGACCGGGTGACTGGGTTTTCCTTGAGCGTGCTCGGGGTGGCAGCCGTCTGTATCCTCCTGGTCATGGGGGTGCTGGGCAAGGTATTCAACCGTTTGTTTTTTAAACCGCTCAGGGCACTGAACGCCAGTCTTGAGAATACGATCAAAGGGGATGAGCGGGATCTGACCATACGGCTGGCCGTAGACCGCGAAGATGAAATCGGGCAGCTGACCCGCCGGTTCGACGCCTTTGTGGCCAATCTTGATGAGATCATCAAGAGCGTGGGCGGTAAAATTGAAACCATTGGCGCGTCATCATCAGAGGTTTCCGTGATCTCCGAGCAGATGGATGATCAATCATCGGACCTCTATGCCCGGTCCAATTCCGTGGCATCTGCAGCAGAAGAAATGAATGCCAGTATGAACACGGTGGCGGCTGCCAGTGAAGAAGCGTCCACGAATATCGGGATGGTGGCCGAAGCTGCCGGCCAGATGCAGTCCAATATTTCCAGCGTGGCCCAGAATTGTGACGAAGCCAGGGAAGTCTCCAACAATGCCCGGCAGCAGGTGGAAGAGGCCACGCAGAAGGTTGAAACCCTCGGTGATGCCGCCAATGAGATCACCAATGTGACCCAGGTGATCACTGATATCGCGGAACAGACCAACCTGCTTGCACTCAATGCCACCATAGAGGCGGCCCGTGCCGGTGAATCCGGGAAAGGCTTTGCCGTGGTGGCCAGTGAGATCAAAAACCTTGCCTCCCAGACCGCTGAAGCCACCATGAGTATCAGAGAAAAGATAGAGAGCATTCAGAATTCCACCTCTGACACCGTGGATCAGGTCGGGAGCATCTCCCAGGTGATCAATCATGTGGACGAAATCGTCAATGAAATCGCCCAGTCCATTGAAGAACAGTCCAATACGGCGTCAGAAGTGGCCACCAATATTGAGCAGGCCTCCATCGGTATCTCAGAGGTCAATCAGAATGTGGCCCAAAGCTCCCAGGTGGCATCGGAAATCGCCTCAGATATTTCAGATGTGGACAATATCGCATCTGACATGTCCGGCCGGGCAAGTACCATGACCCAGGGTGCCCAGGATCTTGACAGCCTGTCCAGGGATCTGCGCCAGATGATATCTATTTTCAGGGTTTCCGGACAGATTCAGTCTGACACGACAGGCAGTGACCAGCGTACGGCTGACATCAGGGATCTGATGCCGTGGTCGTCCAAGCTGATGCTCGATATTGAAGAGGTGGACACCCAGCACAGGGAGCTGGTC
>CAZLNA010000446.1:0-2140 GCA_964560485.1 uncultured Desulfobacula sp.
CGTGATTGCTTACAAGGTCAGCCATCCTGAGGAAATGATCATCAAGACAAAGGCCTGTGAGCTTTCAACAGCCTGTGAAACGCACAACATCACACGCCATGCATTGATTATAACGGGCCGGGCAGTAGAAGCGGCCTGCAGCAGGCAAAACAGTATAGCTTCCAAACTTTACGACGCAACCTTTTCCCATGGATATCGAAACAGTGATACATAGGAAGACTTCCTCCATGGCCATATGGGTCATCACACCCAACGGGTTGGCGCTGGGACAAAAGATCCTGCACCATTTCCCAGACGCCAGGATCTATCTTTCTGATAAATTTTCAAACGCCTCAGATATTTCATGCCAACCGGAAAACCTTTCTTATTTTGAAAAACTATCTGATGCCATCGAAAAAGCATTCTATCAATATGACGCACACCTCTTTGTTTTTTCAACCGGCATTGCTGTCAGGATGATATCCCCGTTTGTGAAATCAAAACGAACAGACCCGGCCGTGGTAGTGGTGGACGATGGCGGCAGGTTTGCTGTCAGTCTTCTCTCGGGCCATATCGGCGGGGCCAACCGCCTCGCTGAAACAATCGGGCGGCTGATCAATGCCCAACCGGTCATCACCACTGCAACCGATGCAAATCGTTTGCCGGCAATTGACATGATTGCCCTTGATATGGGACTGTTTATTGAAACACCTCAAAATATCAAATATATAAACATGGCAATTTTAGAAGACACCCCAATCCACTGCAAAGATCGCCTCAAACTCCTGTCACCCGTGCTGGACAGGTGGACCCAAAAAGAGACGGCCGTGTTAAAAAACACAGGTGCCGCCATATTGTGCTCACCGTTTATCGAACCAGTTTCACGTGAAACATTAGTATTGCGCCCGCCATTACTGGTGGCTGGCATCGGTTGCAACAGAGGAACACCCATGGCTGACATCAAAAACTTCCTGGTTGAGACCTTTGACCAAAACAGCCTGTCATTCCACAGCCTCTGCCGGCTGGCGTCCGTAGATATCAAATCGGATGAAGCAGGCCTTACTGCGCTTGCCAGCAGCCTGGGGGTTGAAATTGCCTTTTTTAGCACCAGCACGCTGAACAAGGTGGACCGGATAAAGACACCGTCCAAAATGGCGGAAAAACACATTGGGGTGAAAAGTGTGTGTGAGGCATCAGCGATCCTGGCAGCGGACCGCCTGTCAAAAACCGGGCAGGGAGAATTGATTTTAACCAAACAGAAAAACAGGGATGTCACTGTTGCAGTGGCAATTGTAAAATGAAACTCTATGTAATTGGAACCGGGCCTGGAAGTGACGCATATATTGCACCAAGGGCTGCTGAAGTTTTAAAAAAGGTAGACTGCGTTGCCGGATATACAACCTACATCAATTTGATCGCCAAACTGGTGGCTGGCAAAGAAATCATATCCACGGGAATGATGAAAGAGGTGGAACGTGTGGAAAAAGCGATTGACCAGGCATTAACCGGACGAACCTGTGCCCTGGTGTCTGGCGGAGATCCCGGTATTTACGCCATGGCCGGCCTTGTTTTTGAAATATGTAAAAAACGGCAGATCCTATTGTCGCGGGGCGTATCCGCAGAAAAGACAGACACGCTCTGTCTTGAAATCATACCCGGAATCCCGGCCCTGGCAGCAGGCGCAGCTCTGGCAGGGGCGCCCCTGACCCATGATTTTGCAGCCATTTCTTTAAGCGACCTGCTGACGCCGTGGGAAAAAATTGAATCCCGGCTTCTGGCTGCAGCAGCCGCCGATTTTGTCATTGTCCTTTACAATCCGAAAAGCAAAAAACGGGACTGGCAGTTAACCAGGGCAAAAGAACAGATCCTGAAACACAGGGATGCGTCAACACCGGTTGCAGTGGTGACCGGAGCGATGCGGGACAACCAGTCCGTCTCTTTTACCACTCTCGGAGAACTCGACAAGGCTGCGGTCGGCATGCAGACCGTTGTTTTTATAGGGTCTTCCGAATCTGTGAGATATATGGATTTTTTGTTTACCCCAAGAGGGTACGGCCAGAAATATTGCATTGAATAGGGGGCGTTATGAAGGGTTATATTCAAATATACACTGGCGATGGCAAAGGAAAGACAACCGCCAGTATCGGCCTGGCTGTTCGCG
>CAZLNA010000447.1:0-2139 GCA_964560485.1 uncultured Desulfobacula sp.
GCAGATGCCATGGTGGACCAGGGCGTGGTCTAAAAACCAGACAGGCGCAGAAGGAGGGAGAACAAACCTTCTGCGCCTGTATAAAAATAAACCGATATTCCGGTTTATTTGTTGTCAGTTTGTTTTAAATTTTGAACTGTTTTACCAGTGCCATGAAATTTTCAGCCATTGAAAGCAGTGCCAGGGCATTGTCATTCAGTGCCTGGCTGCTTTCCTGAACCCGCCTGACTTCTGCTTCGACATCTGAAATCTCTTTTGAGATGTCAGATGCGGCAGCAGCACTTTCTGTGACATTCTGGTTTACCCCGTCGAGCTGCGAGGAGACCTCCACCACATTGGCCGCCAGTTCCTGCGTGGCGGAATTCTGTTCCTCCACTGCCGCAGAGATGCCTGACACCGCATCATCTGATTCCTGTATCAGTCGGGTCGTGTCTTTTACTTCCCTGGCCACCTGGGCGGACTGCTCCTTGATCCAGTTGAGCTTTTCATCGGCCTGAACCGTGGATTCATGGGTTTTATCCGCCAGTTCGGTGATCTCCTCGGCGACGACGGCAAACCCTTTGCCGGCCTGGCCGGCCCGGGCCGCCTCGATTTTTGCGTTCAGGGCAAGCATGCTCACCTGTTCGGCAATGGTGGAGATTTCGTCAGTGATCACATCCACGTCATTGGCGCGCTGACCCAGCTCGTCCACCACCCGGGTAATGGTATCAAATCCTTGCACCACGCTGTGGCTGGTATCTTTGGAGGCAGATACATTTTTTGCAATTTCACTGACTGTGGCGCTCATCTCTTCAATGGCCGCAGCAACAGATGAGAGCTTCTGGGTGGATTGGTCCATTGATTCTGCCACAGACTGGTTGCTCGCGCTCATCTCTTCGGCTGCCGCAGATACGGTGGTGGCCTTATCCGAGACATCAGTACTGGCTGTATTGAGATCTTCCGAGATCCGGGTCAGATCGGTTGCCGCATCATTAATGGTGCCCGAATGGGTATTTATCTGCTCGATGGTCGCCCGAAGATCCGCGGTCACAATGTTGATCCGTGAAAAGATATGATTGATTTCATCTCCTTCGCCGATGTCATAGTTATGGGAAAAGTCCTTCTGACGCAGGTAGGACATGGCATTGAGCACTTTGTGGACCTTCTGGTTGACCAGGAAATGAAAAAAGAGCCAGACAAAAATGATCATGATAGAGAGGCCGGCCAACCCGATCATGAGGCTGGCCCGTTTGCCTTTCTGTATAGTGGCCAGGGCGTGGGCCTGGGATGATAAAACAGAGACGCCGCCCAGAATTTTATGGGCCTGGCCATGACAGTGAAAGCATCGCTGTTCGTTTAAAATCACAGCATTATTGACTAAAAAAGAAGTCCCTTCAAGCATCTGGGAACAGCCTTCTCCGCTGGAGACACCGGTTTCAAGCATCTTTACCAGATCGTCGCAAGCCTCTTTTCCCATGATATCGGACATGTTCTTGCCCACTGTGGTTTCATCGGTGCTGAAAGAGACAACCCCATTGAAATCATATACATAAACCCTGAGACCCTGGATGGTTTCATTGAATCGCCGGAACTGGGCTCTGACCGTATCATTATCGCCGATGGCGAGCGCATCAAACATGCTGCCCTTGATGGCCTGGGACAGGACCTCATTCTGGTTTTTCAACTGGCTGTTGCTCGCATTTGTTTGAAAATTAATATTGTACCAGGCGATCGCACCCATGATGGCGATGATGAGCAGCGAGAGAGGGAGGATGAACCTGAGCCACATGCGGCTGTTGATAAAGGCATAAACACTTTTAAACATATTTTAAAATCCTTGAAAAGGTTAGTGGGCGCCGCCGAAAAGCAGGGGTTTGAAATCAAATGCTTCGACCCGGCTCTGATTGTGGCATGTCATGCATTCTTCCATGGTGGTCGTCCGGATGATATCATCCGGGTCTTCACTTTCAGCGTGAAGACTGCCCGGTCCATGGCAGACTTCGCATCCTGCATTTTTCAGTGCAGGGGTTTTTGCTTCTGATACAAACCCGCCTTCCTTGCCGTAACCGGTGGCATGGCATTCAAAGCAGGACTGGTATTCTTCAGGCGTCAGTTTTTTTTCCATTTTTTTGACGCTGTCAAAAGTCCTGGCTTTTTTGG
>CAZLNA010000448.1:0-2138 GCA_964560485.1 uncultured Desulfobacula sp.
TTCTTTTTTAAAAGGGCAATCACATACTCTTTTTCCAGCTGGGGCCAGGTCATGGCAGACAGCTGGCTGATCAGGTCGGCGCTGTTTCCAGCCGGCGCCGGGTTGAATTCGGCATACGGATCTGGATGTTCTTCGGGCTGCCTGACATGAATCGGCAGGTTCAGCAGTTCGATATAATCATCTTCGGCCGTTACCATGAGATACCGGACCAGGTTTTCCAGCTCCCTGATGTTTCCGGGCCAGCCATAAGCGGCCATGGCCTGCAGGGCCTCGATGGATATTTTCTTTTCTACAATGCCGGCTTTAAGCGATTCTTTTTCAATAAAGTGCCGGACCAGAAGAGGGATGTCCTCACGCCGATCCCTCAGCGGCGGCAGGTGGACCGGCAGAACAGACAGCCGGTAAAACAGGTCCTGACGAAATGTGTTTTCCAGGATCATCTGTTTCATCTCCCGGTTGGTGGCGGCCACAATCCGCACATCAATATGTTTGACCCGGGTTTCACCCAGAGGTTTGATCTCATTCTTCTGAAGGATCCGAAGCAGGCTGGCCTGGGTGCTCATGGGCATGTCACCGATCTCATCAAGGAATACGGTCCCTCCGTCCGCTGCCTCAAACAGCCCCACCTTGTCCCGGTTTGCCCCGGTAAATGCGCCTTTTTTGTATCCGAACAATTCACTTTCAAGAAGGGTTTCAGGAATGGCGCTGCAGTTCTGCACCAGGAACGGTTTGTTTCGGCGGGGGGATCCGTTATGTATCTTTTCCGCAATCAGCTCTTTTCCAGTCCCGCTCTCTCCGGTCACCAGTACGTGGAATTCGGTTTCTGCATAGCTTTTCACCAGATCCATACACTGCTGAAAACTTTTGCTCTGACCCACAATCATGCTTTCTTGCCGGGATTCTTTGAGTGCGGATTTCAGGCTCAGTGCCTTTTTCTGTTCCTTGGAATACAAAATGGCATTGCTCAGGGCAATGGAACAGATGTCTACCAGGTTCTGGAGCTGCTCGAGATAGGCACTGTCCAGATTCAGGTTGCTCTTCTCAGGCGTGGTGTCGATAATCTGGACCGCCCCGTAAACCCGCTTGTCCCTGAACAGCAATGGAAAACAGAGAATCATACTGCTTTTGACGGCCAGTTGATCTTCCACTTCCCTGTAATGCCGCCGGTCACTGCGGGTTTCTGCAACAGTCATTTTCTGATTTTCAATCACCCAGCCCACGATACTCGGGGTACCGGCATCCAGGGTTACTCCGATAATCTGGTCGCTTTCCGCCCCTGCCGCTTCAATGCAGTGATACGCGTCTTCCTTTTTAATCCAGATGGATCCGCGCTGGACATTCTGAATTTTAAGCAGAGAATCGAGGAACTTTTTTTGAAGGGTTCCTGGATTCAACTCTTTAAACAGTTCCAAATTGGACTTATTCATGGCCCTCTCCCGGGTGACAATTAAATATGACAACAATGATTAAATAAAAATAGCGCATGTGAAATAAAAATGCAAGCCCTGTATCCAAACCGGGGACCATGCGAGTTTAAATATCATTTCCACTTAAATTTCAGTCATATAGCGATACGCACTGCTTTGGCACAAAATATGAACATTTATCTCCCCAGAGATGAAAACAATTTTAACCAACCTTTCGGAGGCCATATGGAACAGGTTATTTTTATAGACAGTCTGGACACGGCCCGGTTCGGCTGCCCCGAATGCAGCCGGGAAAAAATCATGCAGCTTTCCGAATACAATCTAAGACGCAGACAGACAAGGGTCAGGTGCAAATGCCGGTGCGGCCACACCTATGGGGTTATTCTTGAAAAGACCTTTGAATCCATCCAGCAAACCCAGCTTACCGGAACCTATGAGTCCAAAGAGAAGACCGAATGCCGTGGAAAAATGATCATCAAAAAACTGAACAGCAAGGGAATCATGCTCAAAACCAACATGGAGCCGAACATTCTTCCCGGGCTGAAACTATTGTGTGAATTTGTCCTTGACGATCCCAAGCAGTCTATTGTGAAAAAAGAAGTGGTGGTCAAAGCCAAAAAAGGCAAATACCTGAGTGCTGAATTCCTCTCAAAAGACCATTCAGACAACCTGGGACCGTATCTGTTCTTCAATAAGCTTTATGTGTAGACG
>CAZLNA010000449.1:0-2137 GCA_964560485.1 uncultured Desulfobacula sp.
CATACTGATAGACCAGCCAGGAATACAGCATCACATGCTGTGAAACAACGGCCTGGGTCACCTTCCCGCCCATTGAGCCTGAATAGTCCCGCAAAAAGAACACCACTGCCTGGGATTCATAATCTTTTTCCCGGGACAGAATCCGGTAGACCAGATCCTGGGGTGATATAATGAATTTTGTGGTATCAATGGCTGACGGATCCGGGATATTGCCTAAGGTAATATTGGTCTCCACAATCTGTTTGAGTGTGGCTTTTTTATCAAGTACCTGCCCCACACCACGGTTTTTATCTGTCAGATCGTAGACAAATCTGGCCAGGGTTCTCTTTTTTCCCTTGTCTTTCAGGTTGGGAAGCTGGAAATCCTGGGACAGCACTTTGCCCAGTTCATACGCATTTGCCTCAAGCTCATGTTCCCCACCCTCACCTTCGCCAGGTCCTTCACCAGACCCTTCGCCTTCGGATGCATTCTCATCCGGGCGGACCGGCTGTTCACCAATGATATCCCCCTCTTCACCACTGCCGGTGCCGCCGGTCGGCTCACCCTCACCAGATTCCTGGCCGAGCTGGATATCATCGTGGACAAATTTTTCTTCCACGGTTGTCGGCACAACAATGATTTTACCTTTTCCGGCGGTCCCGGGCTTTACAATCCGGCCGATACGGATTTTGCGCTTAAAACCGTCTTCTTCCCTTCGCTGATCCCGCTCAAGAAGTTCTTCAAGGGTAATCATGGGCTATCACCTCCGGCTGCGGCTGAATATTTCCTTTGCCTGGTGCCTGACCTATTTATCATCTTCCTGACTGCAGAAGTATTCAATGGTTTTCTGGGCGCAGGTTCTGCAATACCCAAGCTTGTCATTCATGGTTGAAATCATCCGGTCATACAGCTTTTGATTTTCCTCGTTGGTCCGGTTTGCCAGGGCACCGATCAGTGAACCGGCACCGGCAATGTCCGATTTGAGCCGGACATCGGTTATCGCCTTGACCAGTTCAAGGTTGTCCATGAAATCGTAATTGGCTTCTGTGGAAAGTTTCTGGCCATAGATCTTTCGAATCGAATTTCTGAATGAGGCCCGCTGCTCTTCAGTTTTAAGGCCAAGACGTTCTTCCACATTCTTGATGTACCGTTCGTCAATTTTCAAGGCCCTGAGTTCACCGGTCTGCGGATCTTTATATTTCCACATCATATCCGGTCCCAGATGTTCGGCATCCACACCAATAATCATGTTCACATAATTCATAACATCCTTTTTGATGGCCAGGGGTTCATCCATGTATGCATTGAACATCTCGGTCATGATCCGTTCACGATAAAGTCCCCTGGCTATTTTCAGGTCTTCCATGAATTTAGCACGGTCTGCAGGCTCCTGGACATAATCGAGAACCGTACGTTCCATTGCCTTGAAAATATCAAGGGCAAACATACACTGGCCCTCATTGGTCTCACTGCTTTCCAGCAGCAGCTGGACCGCACGGCCCAGGTTCCGCTGTCCAAGCCCTTTCTGGCCGAACCGTTTGGTAATGTCTGTATCCTGATTCAGGGTATCAATCAGCTCTGCAAGGGTCTTCAGGCTTTTTTCACCAGCCACTTCACCTGCGGCGAGCTTCATGGTTTCCACCGGCGTAAGTTTGTCTGACCGGGGCAGCCGGGTCAGCACCACACCGACAGATGCCGCATAATTCAGATTCGGGTCCTGATGAAGGACCTTGGCATCCAGTGAGCGTTTGACATCCGTACCAATGGCGTATTCAGTAAGGGTTTTTTGAATTTTATAATCTGTGTTGTGGGCCACATAACAGATTCTGCACCTGTCCACAATCGGCGCTTCTTCTCGTTCTGAAAGAAAGGTGTCAAACTCTGAGTTGTTGCTGGTTGCAACAATCAACGTATCAATGGGCCACTTGAAACCGTCCAGCTCAATCATGCGGTTCTGGATAACCCCGAGATAGACCTGGACCAGGTCTTTTTTGTTTTTGTAGATTTCATCTGAAAAATGAATCCCGCCCCCTGCCACCCGGGCAAGGGCGCCCCGCCGAAGGTCAAACCGGTACGGATTATTTGAATCAGAGATATGAAGCAGTCTTTGAATCGATTCTTCCCCCATCAGATCCACTGCAGATGACGTGATCTTATC
>CAZLNA010000450.1:0-2135 GCA_964560485.1 uncultured Desulfobacula sp.
GGTATAAGGCCAATCCAATCTGCGCAATCCCATCCGTAAAATTACTAGGTCTGTTTTTTTCCTATTCCTGATATATATTGCTGCATTTTCCAGTCCGCCTGATATGCGGCGCTGGATCCGGCCTGCAGCAGGGTATTACAGCTGTGCGCCCGAGGAATGATATAACGCAGATCCGGCTCGTGACATATCCGGGGTTCCCCGGATGTACAATATACTCACCAAGGGAGGAACATATGAAAGACCTGCTGTTTATTGACAAGATGCTCACAACCAGAATTATTACGATTGTCTACTGGCTGATGCTGCTGTTCGCAGTCTTAACCGGGATCTCGGCTATCAGGATACTGGACGGTTTCATAGGATTGCTGACAGGTTTGGTGATCATGGCCCTGTCCGCCTGTCTGGCCCGGATTTTCTGCGAATGCTTTGCAGTTATCTTTAAATGTTATGAAGAACTGAAAGAGATCAACAGCAACCAGGCCCCAAGCAAGTAACAGGAACAAAGCCTGCACGCAATCGGCCGGCAGTCTGCTGCTGCCGGCCGGCATAGGCCCGTGTCCCGCCTCAGAGTGTTATCAGTCCCAGGGATATGCCGACAGCCACGGCCTGGCGGGCATTCACCGCATCCAGCTTTTTCAGGATATTGCCGGTATGGTATTCAACGGTGCGGTGGCTGATTTTTAGAATGACCGAGATTTCCCATGCTGTTTTTCCTGAAGCCATCCAGGTCAGTATTTCCGCTTCACGATCAGACAGTTTCATTTCTTTTCCCTGTTTTGACAGCATGACCGTTTTCAAGGCCTGGCCGACATGGGGCAGCAGGTGTTTCAAAATCAGTTCCGAGCGAAGGCTCTTTTCCACATGGCCGCCTGCCAGTGAGATAATCGCACATTCGGTGGAACGCCTTCCCTGGAGGCTGTAAAGCCATCCGTCTTTTAAACCGGCAGAAGATGCCTCTTCCATGATTTCCATGGACGCCCTGTTTTTTTCCGTGCTGAAGGCATCAATGTGATTGCAGTCCGCCCAGAAAACCAGCCCTTTTTTTAAAAATCCGGTGAGTGCGACATTGTCATTGAGATAGTAATCTCTTTCACTGTATCTCTCTTCCCAGGCATCAGGAAATTTTGAGACCATCTGGAACGCGTCCATTTTTTTTACAGGGAATTCCGCACTGTCTCCAAACCCGCACCTGGCCTGGGAAAAGTGGATCAACTGCTTCATTTGCTCGATGAGATGGATAAAATCGTCCTGATTCCTGCACGCCAGCGCCATCTCAATGAGGTCGAGTACACGGTTCGCATCGGTTTTTGACAGTTCGGTATTTAATTTTTTCAAAACAGATCCATAATCCCGGATAGTTTATGATGCGGGTAAAAGCCCAATAGAAAAGTCCCTTGTCCATCCGGAAGAGTTATTCGGTTTCATTCCTGCCTGCATATTAAAGATTCCGCCTCGGGTCGTTATACTTCTCATCGTGATACCTGCTGCCGTCCCAGGGTTCATGATAATTTGCCGAGGCGGTGGCACCGCGATTGGCCGGGTCGTATTCAGACTCTTCCTTGTCACTGCTGTCCGGGGCCCTGCTGCCGCTCGCACTCAGCCATCCTATAAACAGAAATACAATGACAACCCATACCGTTGTTTTCGTTGACCCCTTCAGTGAGGCTGAAAAATAGACCCCGAGAGAGAGCCCAAAAATATAAATTGATCCGATGACAGTTAAGCCGGTGATATTTGCGATGAGCCCTTTAACACCCAGGTTGACGGGGATGATCACGCTGATCAGGCCAATGTACAATAAAATATCAAACAGGCTTAAGAAGAAGGGCCAGTACCCGTAGAAAACCCGTCTTAAAAGAAAGCAGATCAGGCACCACAGGACCAGGCCGAACAGCTTTTCGTTGAGAGCCGATTTGATTTTATCCGCCAGGCCGCTGCCCACGGACTCTCGGCCGGTCGGCCGGAGATGCTTTGTCAGCAGAAAGATAAAGACCAGCCCCCCTGAAACAGCGGCCAGGCAGATCCAGAATTTGCCGGAGACAGATCCGGGTGCAGAGACAAAATCTCTGAATTATGCAAGAGAATGCAGCGCCGTACCCAGGGACTGTTTCATTAAAGGCAGCAGGATGGCATAT
>CAZLNA010000451.1:0-2134 GCA_964560485.1 uncultured Desulfobacula sp.
CGGTTGCTGAGCTCCCTTCCTTGACAGGCATTGCTCAAAGAGGTAAACTTATTTTCCACTATACTCAAGATTGCGAAAGACGATAGATCATGGTTACCAACCCCCTTAAACCGAAAAAGTTGTCAGATCAGGTATTTGAACGGATCCGGGATTTAATCTTCAGGGGAGATCTGAAGCCGGGCGAGCAGTTGAAGTCTGAACGGGAACTGACCGAGATTATGGCCGTTAGCCGGCCCACCATCCGTCAGGCCATCAAGAAACTGATCGACCGCGGTCTTGTGGAAAACCGCCAGGGGCAGGGGACCTTTGTCTGCAACCCCAAGGATGCCCATGGCCAGAACCTTCTCAGGGATTTGATTGACTGGGACGAGGCCTCTCTCAGAGACCTGCTTGAAGTCAGAATGGCCCTGGAATGCCAGGCCGTTACCACGGCAGCCATGCGCTCCACCAGCGAGGATGTCGATGCGCTGGACCGGCACGTAAAGGAAATGCGGGAGTCCATTGATCGTGGGGAACTGGGCATCATGGAAGATGTTCGCTTTCACATGACACTGGCCTATGCCACCAAGAATCAGATCCAGATTCTTTTAATGAAAAACCTGTATGACCTGCTTCACTTTGGTATCGAAGAGAGCCTTAATCAGCTTTATCTGGATCCGGACAACCTTGAAACCATTCTAAACCAGCATCAGAGAGTGACCGATGCCATCCGGAACCGGGATGCTGAATCGGCTTATCAGGCCATGCAGGAACATATCCTTTTTCTCATTAACTTCATGTGCGATGAAAGTTCGCTTCTCAAGCAGGACGCAGCCTCGCTTATCCATCACAGCCAGGCCTTGAAAAAGTAAAAGCGCGGACTGTGGGATCCGCGCTTTTAGGTTACAGAAAACCGTTTTGACCTGGAGGGAAAATCCGGATTCTCTGTGGTTTGGTGAGTGTGGTATGTGCTATAAGGCCGCCATTGTCTGCTCTTCTGATGTGCGCCTGGACAGAAGTCCTACGACATAAGGGCCTTCGGGCGAAAGGGCCACCTGCTCGCAGGTGGGTGCAAGCATGTTTATGGTGGCCTGGATATCATCAATTTTAATCATTCCCATGGCCGAAATCTGTTCATCCGATAAAGAGGCTGAATAAACGTATATTCTGCCGGCATGGGCCAGGGCCTGGTAGGTGGTCTGAAGACACCATTGATCGATAATGAACTGATCCGGATCGGCATGCTGGTCAAAAAACTGGTCCGGTGTGTTGCCCTGCATGATCATGTCTGTATACTCTTTTGACCCAAGGCCTTCCCTGCATTCACAGGCCACAATGATCGAACCGCCTTTTTTAAGAATGTTTCGGGCCGCGATGAGCCCCTTGGAAACCTGGTAAAACGTAGCGTCCAGGGGATACCCGCCAGCTGACGTGATCATCAAGTCCACCGGTTTGGACACCGGCCTGGATGAAAGCCGTTTTACCATGTCGCATCCGGCTTCATGGGCATGGGTCTGGTGACCGGCAAAAATGCCCACCATTTCGCGGGATTTGTTGATAATGACATTGGCAATGAAATCCACACCGGCCAGGCGGGCGATCTTTTCACCGGCTTCGTGAAAGGGGTTTCCGGACAGCTTGCAGTTGGTAACATCCGGGTGGTCAATCATTTTAAAAGAGTGCATCAGGGTCATGGTGGTGAAGCTTGAGATACCCGGCAGGATGGATTTGCGTCCTCCGCTGTAGCCGGCGTACATATGGGGTTCAATCAGCCCTGTAAGGATTTTAAGATCCGCATCGAGATAGTGTCGGTTGATTTCGATGGGCGTGCCCTCAATGGAATCGATCTGCCGCATGTCTTCAGATTTCTGGCAGTAGTGGTTGAGAATGGTGTAGTTCTCCATGATATGGGGGCCGACCATGCTTTCCAGTTCCTTGCCAAGGTTTGGGCGGTGCATGCCGGTGGCGATCAGGATTTTGATTTTTTCCCTGGCTATCCCGGCCTGTTCAAGGGTGTTCAGGATGGGGGGGAGGAGCACGGCATTGGGAACCGGACGGGTAACATCGGAAATAACGACGCACGCATCTTTGCGGCCTCTGGCCAAATCAGTCAGGGGCGGTGTGCCTATGGCTGACGAGATAGCCTGTTGGACGG
>CAZLNA010000452.1:0-2123 GCA_964560485.1 uncultured Desulfobacula sp.
TCATCATGGGTACCTTTTCATGGATATCGCCATCAACCATACAGGCTGGGCCGCTTCCATTCATGAAAGCCACCCGGACTGGCTTGTCAGGGATGAATCCGGCAGAATAGAGGTTCCGGGTGCATGGGGAGTGGAATGGGCGGATCTGACCCGTCTTGATTATTCCAATACAGATCTATGGCAGTATATGGCCGGGATTTTTCTGCGCTGGTGCCGCAGGGGTGTGGACGGTTTCAGGTGCGATGCCGGTTATATGATTCCTGTTGAGGCCTGGCAGTATATCGTGGCCAAGGTACGGCAGGAATACCCGGACACCCTCTTTTTTCTCGAAGGGCTGGGCGGGCCCCTTGAATCCACCCGCCAGATTCTGGGCTGCGCCAATTTTAACTGGGCGTATTCAGAGCTCTTTCAGAATTATACCACTGATGAAATCACAGCCTATTTACAAGAGGCATACGATATTTCAAATACCTGCGGTCACCTGATCCATTTTGCCGAAACCCACGACAACAACCGCCTGGCATCTGTTTCCAACGGTTATGCCCGGATGAGAACCGCCTTGTGTGCGATGTTTTCCATTTGCGGAGGATTTGGATTTGCCAATGGCGTGGAGTGGTTTGCCACACAGAAGATTGATGTCCATGAGTCTTCTTCTTTAAACTGGGACAGCAAAGATAATCAGGTGGATCACATCGCACGCCTCAACAGAATATTGTCCAGGCACCCTGCTTTTTTTTCAGGCACCCGGCTTTCAATGATCTCATCCTCTCAGGCGCCGGGAATGGTCCTGTCGCGTCACAATGCACACCACGACAAACGCCTTCTGATACTGGTCAACCCCGATTGTGACCACAACTGCGAACTTTCCTGGAAAAGCAGCGGCACCGGCGCGGTCAGTGATACGATGGCAGACCTGATTTCTCTTTCACGTGTCCATATCGATCGGGCCGGCGGGGTCTGCAGGATTAAACTGGCACCGGGCCAGGTCATGGCATTGTCACATCACCTTGAGGATCTGAACCTGATCCAATCAGATGCCCCCTTCCCTGATCCGCTTCCCGGGCGGGTATACCTTCAGAAGCTTAAAGAAAAAATTCTTCAGATTCACACCGCAGTTCACGGGTTCTCCAATGTCATGGATCTTGAACTTACTGAGAAGGCCCGGGCCTTTGCCCGAAATCCGGTCCAGGTGATCCGTGCGTACAATAAACAGACCCGTGAAAGCCGGGTGGTGGTTTTTGATGTCCAGCGCGATGCCAGGCGGCAGGTCATGGTATTGCCAGGTCATTTTCTGATGGTTCAAAGCAGGGAGCGTTTCAGGGCACGGCTGATGACGGAAAAACGATCAGGCCAGGTCAGTCTTGCGTATGAAGAGGGCATTTCCAGGGCGGACGGTACAGGTTTTTTTGCTGTTTTTCTGCCACGACAGCCAGGTTCCAGGCACCGGACCCTCACCCTTGAAGTCAGGCAGTATATCGCAGGAAAATCCCAGGTGGTGACCATGCCCCTGATCTATCTGGCACCTTTTCATGATCTTGCCATGTCAACCGTGTTCAATCGCAAGGAGATTGTCAGCAGTCCGTTTTTAAAGGTGCTGGGTACCACACGGCTCGGCGGAATGATGCGTGCGGCAGCCTGGTGGGGGCGGCTCGACAGCCGTTACGATGGCCTGATGGGGGCCAATATGAGCAGTGAGATACCTGAAAATCGGCATATGGTTGTTTCCCGGTACCGGATCTGGGCGGTTTTTCAAGGGTACTCCAGGGAACTGGCACCCGATTGCCTTGAGCGGTTCCGGTTTTCCTATGACGGCGGAGGCGAGTGGCGCTTCCATGTTCCCACGTCTGAAGGAAATTATTATGCTCTGATTCTTCGTCTCGCCCTTGACCGTAAGGCCAATCATCTCATTTTGAGCGTGGCCAGGCCGATTGCCGGAAGCGGCGAAAGCCACCTCCTTGATAATGAGAAACCGATCACCCTGATTATCAGGCCGGATATTGAAGACAGAAGTTTTCATGAGACTGTCAAGGCATATAAGGGTCCGGAAAAGCAGTGGCCTGCCAATATCACAGCATCTGAATCCGGTTTTTTATTCAAATTGTCCAACAACAGATCCCTAAGGC
>CAZLNA010000453.1:0-2120 GCA_964560485.1 uncultured Desulfobacula sp.
GCGTATTTTTTCAAATAAAGATTGAATATATCAAAGGCAGGTCTTAAATTCGCACGTTTGAGCTCATCGTCTAACCTGAATTTGTACTGCTTCATGGCGGTGATTTCAAGCTGATTGAAGATCCGTTTGCCTGGATCCAGACGTTCGATATACCTTTCCAGAATGATGGCCGACATGGCATTATCCATTCGCTTTTCAGCATAATGATACCGCTCAAGTGTCTTTATGATTCTCAAACACTGTCCTGGCTGGGCCTTTTCGATTGTCAGCGGCTGAATCTGCTGGCCGGCCTGAACCGGATGGAGAGTCCACGTGAAGAGCCATGCTGCAGCAAGGCTGAAAATGATGAAAAGAAAAGATATTGGCCGGATATTATTTTTAATTGTCATATGCAGTGTCCTCTGGGGTTTCAAAGCTGATTCTGCCAAGTTTGCCAGTTCTGAGTTCTTTGATCAGTAATTTACATGTTTTATCAAGGTCTACGATCCCCCCCTTTTTCAAACATCCTCTTGCTTTACCAATGTTTTCGATTAAATTCAATTGCTCAGTTGGCATGGGGTCTAAAAATGTAAAGCGCTGTTTGAGCAGTTCCGGATAATTCTGCATTAAAAATTTTGCAGCAAAAAATCCGATCTGGGTGTGATCGATTGCCGCATCCGCCACAGCTCCGCTGACAGCGAGCAGGTTGCCGCGATGCGGCGGTTCGATCACCGGCCATAAAATACCCGGGGTATCGTAGACATCAATATTATTTTTTAAACTGGTCCGCTGTTGATGGCGGGTGACCGCAGGCACATTTCCTGTTTTTGCAATTTTTTTACCAGCCAGGGTGTTCAGCAGGGTGGATTTTCCAGTATTTGGAATTCCCACCACCAGCACCTTTATTTTCCTGGCCCTGTTTTTGGCGACCTGCTCTGTGCACAGGTTGAGCGTTTTCCAGGCCTGATCTTCCAGCATGCCGGTCACAGCGGTTGCCTGGACAGCTTTTGATCTGTTGAAATATGACAGCCACGCCTGAGTTTTGACAGGATCCGCCAGATCCGCCTTGTTAAGGATTTTCAGCCGGAACCGGTCTTTAATCAGCCGGTCAAGTACCGGGTTGGCACTGGACATGGGGAGCCTTGCATCAAGGATTTCAAGGACGATATCCACCCGTGCAATCATATCCTTGAGCAGTTTTTGGGTCTCTGTCATATGACCCGGGTACCATTGTACGGTCATTGGCGCAACCTATGGTGTGTCTTTGGTAAAAAAAGAGGATAATAAGGGCATAATCGATGCATTTGAAGCTATAATTCCCTGGTCCGGATAATCGGTTCCGCCTGAAAAATCCGTCACCATGCCGCCGGCTTCCTGAACGATCAGTGCGCCGGCTGCAATATCGTACGGGTTCAGGTTCATTTCCCAGAAACCGTCAATCCGTCCGCAGGCAACATAGCACAGATCTATTGCAGCTGAACCGTAGCGGCGGATGTCACGGATCCGGGGGACAATGGTATTAAAGTAAGAGAGGTTGTTATCAGACAATCCTCCTCTTAAGCAGGCAAAGCCGGTAGCCAGGACGGCATTGATCAATTCAGAGGTCTGTGATACCCGGATCGGCATGCGGTTCAAAAATGCGCCGTGATCTTTTTGTGCTGAAAAGAGTTCATCCATGGCGGGCTGATAAACTGCCCCGGCCAGGATATCTCCCTGATGTTCAACTGCAATACTGACTGCATAAAACGGTTGCTGGTGAAGATATGACGTGGTTCCGTCAATCGGGTCTATAATCCAGCAGTATCGAGATGGTTTGCTTGTTTTGCCGGTTTCTTCTCCAAAGATGTTATGATCCGGATATTTTTCAAGGATGGCCCTGACAAGAAAGTCTTCGACCTTTTTATCAATCGCAGTGACAATATCCTTGCTGTTTTTGAATTCTATATCTCCGGTAGTTATTCGACCCTGTTCTGTTTTACAGATGTCGCCAGCCTGCCGGATCAGTTTTGTCAGAAAATTGAGCAATATTCAGTCAGCGTCCTTAATTCTTAGCGTACCAACAGATTATGGCATAAGATGTTTTTTTTTTCAAAGCAAATCCATGCGTTGACTTTCAAGAGTGATTCTGAGATGCTTTTGTT
>CAZLNA010000454.1:0-2115 GCA_964560485.1 uncultured Desulfobacula sp.
TGCCACACAGCTTCACGTAACAGCTGAGGGCATCATCACCCATCAGCTCGGCCATGTCATGTTCCTCTTTTCCATGGGTGTACTGATTTTTACCATCAGGGGCAAGCACCTGAACCATCAGAAAGGATGGCAGCGGATCCAGCTGGCTGCTTTTTTTTTCATCCTCTGGAACCTGGATGCACTTTGCGCTCATTTTCTGGATAACCAGATTAAGCTGGTTTCAACCACCACACTTTCATTCAGTGCCGTGAGGATAGATTCTTCTTCCTCGCTGATCGGCTGGATGTATTACGTATTAAAGCTTGATCACCTGCTCTGCGTACCGGCCATGTATTTCATGTACAGCGGCCTGTCCATTCTGGTTAAAGCGCAGCGCACACAGGAAGGGGATCTATCGTGATTACCTCCTTTGTCCCGATACTATCTGTTGATGTCCTCGGTTCTGTGGCCATGGTGATTCTCTCCATACTGGCGCTCTACAAAGCATGGATTTTACGATCCACCCAGCCGGATAACGAGGTTTTTCTTTATCTGCTTTGGATCAGTACCGGATTTTGTGTCTTTGCCATATCCAGGTCGTTTGGCCACATATTGCGGCAGTTTCTGGTGCTCTCCGGCAATGCAGATACCTGGTATGCCATTTCCGCCTATTCAGGGAGTGTCAACACGGTTTCCTTCATGATCGTCAGTCTGATCACCCTCTTTTTTCACCAGTCCTGGCGCATCAATGAAAAAATTCTATCCGGCCAGAAAGAACTGGAAAATACCCATGTCCAGCTGATGGAACTCAACCAGACCCTCGAACAGAAGGTCATCGAACGGACAGAGCGTCTCACCAGCAGTGAGCATAAATGCCGCCGGATTTTTGAACAGTCCCTGGACACCATCATTGTCACGGACGACGATTTTAAAGTGCTGGAAATCAATCCTGCCGGGATTGAGCTTACCGGCTATTCAAGGGATCAGATGATCATGGACCGCATGAAGGTCTCTGATTTTTTTTCAACCCCGGCCGAATGGGAGCAGCTTTTCCGAAAGATCGAGACAGAAGAATATGTCCTGAATGAAGAAGTCGAGTTTTTACGGCCGGACAAACTCAAAATAAAGGTCATGATTACCGGTGGGATCGACTATGGCGCCTTTGGGTGTGCCAAGTCCCACCATTTTATCATCAAAAATATCAATGACAAAAAGCTGATGGAGCAGCAGATCGCCCAGGCAGACAAGCTGGCCGCACTGGGTGAGCTTTCTGCCGGTGTTGCCCATGAAATAAACAACCCGCTGGGTGTGATTCTGGGATACACCCAGTTGATGCTCAAACAGGATTCTGTCTATTCTGATGATTTAAAAATTATTGAAAAGCATGTCAAAAGCTGTAAAACAGTTGTTTCTGATCTTCTTTCCTTTTCAAGAAAAGGCGCGGCAGCATTCCGCCGGATTGACATCAACCTGGTCCTGGCCGGTGTGGTCAAATTTTTAGCCAACCACTCTGACTTCAGGGATATGAACATCTCTCTCGATCTTTATGATGAGACTCCCATGCCCCTTATCGGAAGTGAACAGGAGCTCTCCCAGGTCTTTGTCAACCTTCTGATCAATGCCTGCCATGCATGCGACAAAAAAGGAACTATCCTCGTGCGGACGCGCAAACCTTCTGACGCCCATATTCTCATAGAGGTTGAAGACAACGGCAAAGGCATTCGCAAAAGGGATATGGCCAAAATTTTTGACCCCTTTTTTACCACCAAACCGGTGGGACAGGGAACCGGCCTCGGCCTTTCCGTGGGATATGGCATCATCAAACGCCATCAGGGTTGCATTGATGTAAAAAACAACCCTGGAAAAGGGTGTATGTTCAGCATTACGCTGCCGGCTGCCCAGGCTGAAAATATCCAGACCCGAAACCGCCCTGAGGAGATGATATGATCGAAAAAATCCTGGTTGTAGACGATGAAAAGGACATGACCCGGCTTTTGAAACGCACTCTTGAACCTGAGTTCAACTGCAGTGTAACCATGGCATTTTCAGGTCAGATGGCCATCTCAATTCTTGAGCAGGAATCGTTTGATCTGGTGATCAGTGATATCCGCATGCCCGGCATGGATGGTTTTGAAC
>CAZLNA010000455.1:0-2115 GCA_964560485.1 uncultured Desulfobacula sp.
GGCGATGCAGCCATTGCTGCCGTCAGCGCTGAACACTATATAGAGAACCTGTAAACATGAAGAAACTGATTTTATACCTGATTTTAATCTTAAGCCTTGCCCTGATGCAGGCCGGATGCGCCCTGTTCGAAGACCCGGGCACAGATATGAGTAAAAGCGTGGAAGAGCTTGTGGAAGAAGGATCTTCCGCATTTATGGCCGGAAATTACAAAGATGCGGTCAAGGCTTATACGGACCTTCGGGACTGGTATCCGTTCAGCAAGTACGCCATTCTGGCCGAACTGAAAATTGCCGACTCCCACTACCACCTGGAATCCTGGGATGAGGCCATTATGGCCTATGAAGAGTTCGAGCGGATGCATCCGAAAAACGAAGCCATCCCCTATGTGGTCTACCAGATCGGCATGTGCTGGTTCAACCAGATCGGAACCATTGACCGGGACAGCACGCCGGCTAAAAAAAGCCTGGCTGTTTTCAAGCGGCTCAAACAGCAGTTTCCAAACAGCGAATATGCGGCCAAGACAAAAGACAAAGACAAGGCCTGCCTGGCGAACCTGTCAGGACATGAACTCTACGTGGCCGACTGGTACATGAAAACCAAAAAGTATAAAGCAGCCGCCAATCGTTATGAATACCTGCTGACCCATTACCCGAACTCCAAGGAGAGCAAAGAGGCAGCCGCCAAACTGGCCCTCTGCCGGGAGAAAATTAAGAATTAGCCATTTAATCAGCGCATTAATTTCCATCCGCTGAAATCGGGGCCGATTTTTAAAATAATCAATAATAATAAATTTTTACTTTACTTTATTTGGTTTTTGATGTATCAATTCCAGGTTATTATTTTGTGAAAAGATTACCTGTTAGGAGTATAAAATGTCTAAAGAATGTGCCATTTGCGGAAAAAAACCCATGGTGGGCAACAATGTCAGTCATGCCCACAACCTGAACAAAAGACGGTTCAACCCCAATCTTCAGAGAGTCCGCGCGGTTGTTAAACAGGGTTGCGTAAAAAAAATAGATGTCTGCACCAGCTGCATTAAAGCCGGAAAAGTAACTAAAGCCTCTTAATTCAACCAGCCGCTTTAGTTCGTTTAGATATACGATTCGGGCACCTTATTGAAAAGGCGCCCGAATCTTTTATTTTCAGCAGAAACCGTGCTGCCAAAGGATGGGGAAAAATTAAACCGGAGGCATATTTGCCATATCCCGAGGATTAAATTTTTCTCCAGAGGCCGAGTTACACCAAAATTTTGTTCTTATAAGATCTTTGAGGCCAGCTCTGCCAGCTCTGACCGCTCACCCTTTTCCAGATTGATGTGGGCATACAGCTTCTGGCCCTTCATTTTTTCAATGATAAATGCCAGCCCGTTTGTCTGACTGTCCAGATAGGGATGGTCGATCTGGAAAATATCCCCGGTAAATATAATCTTTGTCCCTTCCCCTGCCCGGGTGATAATGGTTTTCACCTCATGGGGCGTCAGGTTCTGAGCCTCGTCCACGATAAAGAAGACCTTTACAATAGACCGGCCGCGAATGTATGAAATCGGGGTAATCACGATCTTTTCTTCTTCAATCATCTCGGAAATCTTTTTTGAACGACTATTCCTTTCATTGAAGCTGTTCTGGATAAATGACAGATTATCATACAGGGGCTGCATGTAAGGATCCAGTTTGGATGCCACATCCCCGGGCAGGAACCCGAGGTCTTTGTTGCTCAGCGGTACCACGGGCCGGGCAATAAATATCTGGCGGTAATACCGCTTGTTTTCAAGGGCCGCAGCCAGGGCCAGGAGGGTCTTTCCGGTACCCGCCTTTCCCGATATCGTGACCAGAGGAATATCCGGGTTAAGCATGGCATTGAGTGCGAATATCTGCTCGGAATTCCTCGGTTTGATGCCGCAGCATACCTGGGGCTGAATCCGCCGGAACACCTGCCTGCCCCCATCAAAAAAAGCCAGGGCAGACTTGGAGCCGTTTTTGAGCACGACATTCTCGTTGGTGTAAAAGTTCTCTTCCGTATCCAGGCCGGAGGCTGGGGCTTCAAACGGTTTTTGAAACAGGTCCTCAAGCACCTCTTCGTGGACATTTTCAACAGTCCGCATCCCGGTGTACATC
>CAZLNA010000456.1:0-2111 GCA_964560485.1 uncultured Desulfobacula sp.
GTTTCGGAAGAAGACTGCACCGCCTGTGAAACCTGCCTGGAACGCTGCCAGATGAATGCCATTGAAATAGATGATACCGCTGAAATTAAACAGGCCCGCTGCATTGGCTGCGGCCTCTGCGTCACCACCTGCCCGGCGGAGGCGATCCGGCTGGAAGAAAAACCCGAAGAACTCCAGGTCCCACCGCCGGCCAGCGGCCAGGAACTGATGGCCAAAACCGCGGAAAAAAGGGGAACCTCCCTGATTCCAATTAAGATGCAGCAACTGAATTAATGGAGTCAATATGATTGAAATGATGCTGCTGGGCTTTCTCATGGACGGCGAGAAGACCGGGTATGAAATTAAGAAATACATGGAGAACAGCACCGATTATTTTTTTAATACCGGGTTCAGCAGCATCTACCCCAAATTCAGGAAACTGGAAAAAGAAAGCCTGGTCCGGGTCAGCCAGAAAATCAAGAACGGCAAGCTCAACAAGGTCTATACACTCACCGATGCGGGACGCCGGGAATTTCTGGACTGGCTGGTAAAAAAGCCCGGGATCAGCCGCATCCGGGATGAAGCACTGCTGAAAGTTTTCTTTTTTGATCATCTTGAAGAACCGGATAGAAAGCGCCAGCTCGAAGAGCATACCCGGGATCTCAACTCAAAGGTCCAGGCGCTTGAAGCCATCAAGGAACGATTCTCGTCCAATCAGCTGGAACCCTGGAAAATGACAACCCTGGAATTCGGTATTGAGTATTATACCTTTCTGGAACAGCGATTCAGGGAAATGCTCTTGAAACTGACTTCGAGCGAATAAGCGCATGTATCCCTTAACCCGGTTCGTTTACAGTTTGCCCAGTTCCTCCAAAAGCTGAATCACTTTCAAAGACTCCCCCATACCGGTAGTTCCCCGTAAACTGGTTACCACCCCGATCATCTCATAGAATTCCTCTTTGGTCGCACCATTTTCAACGGCATAATGCGTCTGGGCCAAGATGCAGTTCCGGCAGCCGACACCTAAAGCGATACCCAGCGCCATCAGCCGTTTCGTCTTACTGCTGATGGCTCCGTCTGCATATACATCACCGGTTGTTGCCCTCACCTGCCCGAACAATTCAGGCATTTCTTCTGCAAATTTTTTCAGATAGTTCACACGGTTGTCGTTCAGTTCGACCAGCGTATCACCCATCATTGCCTCCTTATTTATCAGCCTTTTTTTTATTTTGAACTTAGTTTATAAGCCACCCCCGGCCCGGCAGGAATCAGTGCCGGGCCGGGAATCATAAAAAATCGTAATCGTTTACGCTTATGTTCTGTGCAGTTCGACTTTCACCCGGTTCCCGGCATTGGGGCAGGTCCAGACCATTGTATTCGGGTCGCCTTTGGGAAAGGTGCCGCCGAACTGGAGCATTTTTACCCATCCGGCGATATGGGTGTAGAAAAGCCCGCAGAAATCGCCGCATTTATGGGTGCTCAGTTCAAATTCATCGCCCGGTTTCATTCCAATGGTACAATTACCCTTGGTTTCAACCACTTTTGCCGTAACTTTGCTGCCGATGGAAGGGAAGTTGACTGCCATTTTCTATCTCCTTTATGGTAATTTGATGAACCTGTCTCCGGCCGGATGATCATGCGGTAAGCCGGATTTTACCGAAATCTCTGATACAGCCGTCAAGGCAATCAGAGCATGTCCATGTAATAGGAAATAGAAAAAGAAAATTCTGTAGCCCAGGCTACATTTTTACAAGAAAGAGGCGGCCATGGTTATTTTTTTTCCGTTTCTTTCAATTTTGCCGCAGTCGGCAAGGGATTTAATGGCTTTGGTGATGCTGACCCGGTGGGCACCGACCAGAAAGCCCAGGTCCTCGTGGGTCAAAGGGATATTTAACTCGACACCTTCAGGGACTGTTTTCCCGTGTTCACGGGCAATGCCTGCCAGCACGCCGTGCAGCCGGTTTTCAAGGTTATTCTCCGACATGCTTTCCAGGCGGTCAGTCATGGATGACAGCCGCTGGCCCATGGATTGGATCACGGTCAAACCGATTTCAGGATAGCGCATCACCAGCTTGTTAAAGGCATCCAGTTCAAACCCGCAGGTCACGGTATCTTCCATGGCCCATGCACTC
>CAZLNA010000457.1:0-2107 GCA_964560485.1 uncultured Desulfobacula sp.
CTCCGGGCTCGACCCCAACCAGATCATGGAAATCCGGGATATTATCCGGGCCATTGGAAAGGAAAAGACCATCATCTTCTCCAGTCATATTTTAAGTGAGGCTGAAGCCACCTGCGACCGGATTGCCATTATCAACAAAGGCCAGGTCGTGGCCGATGACACCACGGCCAACCTTAAACAGGACGCACGACAGAATGCTGTGATCCACCTGTCGGTCAGCGGCGGTGACCCCGAAGCCATTAAAACAACCATCGAATCCATTTCCGAAGACGTCCAGGCCAGCGAAGTCGCTCCCCTTGAAGACGGCCTGTCCTCATTTGAAATCAGAACCGGCCGGAACGAAGACTTGAGACCGGCTGTGTACACCGCCATTAAAGAAACCGACTGGATCCTTGTCCAGATGACGAAAGAATCCCAGGCCCTTGAAAATGTTTTCAGGGAATTGACAAGGGAGGAGGTCTGATCCCATGAAACAGATTAAAACCATTGCCGTCAAAGAATTCAAAGACTATTTCATCTCCCCCATTGCCTACATCGTGATCGCGCTGTTTCTGATCGTCACGGGCTGGTTCTTTTTTTCCACCTTCTTTATTTTCGGCCGGGCGGATTTAAGGGATTTTTTCACACTTCTTCCCATCACGTTTTCCTTTATCGTACCCGCCATCACCATGCGGCTGTTTGCCGAAGAGAAAAATGTGGGGTCCTATGAAACCCTGCTGACCCTGCCGGTCTCGTTTACCGACATTGCGCTGGGCAAATTTTTTGCCGCCACCCTGTTTACCGGGGCCATGCTGATACCGACCCTGGCTTATCCGCTATTCATCTCCTTCATCGGCCAGGTGGACCCGGGACCGGTGGCCGGCGGCTACATCGGGGCGCTGCTCCTGTCTGCGGCCTACTGCGCCATGGGGCTGTTTGCCTCATCCCTGACGCGCAACCAGATCATTGCCTTTATTATCGGGTGCGCCCTCTGCTTTACCCTGACCATCCTGGATAAGCTGCTGTTTTTCATGCCCACGAAAATCGTTGGCGTGATCAACCACATCGGGGCCAGTTCACACTTCCTGAACATCTCCAAGGGCATTATCGATTCCAGGGACATCATTTATTTCATCAGCGTGATTTTTATCTTCATTTATTCAACCTACCTTGTCATGCATGAGAAAAACTAAGGAGCAGCAAGATGGCGAAACTCATATTCAATGAAAAATACCTGAAATTCCTTTTATATACAGCGGTGATCATCCTGATCAATGTGGCCGGTATCACCCTCTTTTTCAGGGCCGACCTGACCCGTGACCGGATCTACTCGCTTTCCGACGCCAGCAAGGACGTGGTTGCCACCCTGTCCGAGCCGTTGAGCATTAAGGTCTTTTTCTCCAAAGACCTGCCCGCCCCGCACAACAACACGGAACGGTATCTCAAAGACCTGCTCGAAGAGTATGCGTCACGGAGCGGCCGCCTGTTCAACTACACCTTTTACAACGTGACCCCGGACGAAGGCACCATCATGCAGACGGCTGACGAGAACCGGGATATGGCCCGGGATTATGGCATCGATCCGGTCCAGATCCAGATCATGGAAAATGATGAAGTCAAGTTCAAGAATGCCTACATGGGGCTGGTCATCATCCATGGCGATCTGATCGAAAAAATTCCGGCGATCACCGCGACCAACGGTCTGGAATACCAGATTACAACCGCCATCCAGAAGCTGAACAACAAGGTCAGTGCCCTGCATCGCCTGGACGAGAAAGTCAAAATCAATCTTTATCTGTCTGAATCGCTCAACCAGGTGGCCCCGCTCATCGGGCTGGACCCGCTGCCCGGACTGGCCCAGGCCATCAGCGACACGGTGAAAAAACTCAATGCCAAAAGCCTGGGGGTGCTCGAATTTAATCACCTGAAAGTCCAGGACAAAGCCAAACTGGAAGAACTGGCCCAGGAATATGATCTGATGTCTCTGTCCTGGCCGGCCGTACCGGACAAACAGATATCCGAAGGGTTCGGTGCTGCCGGACTCGTTGTCCAGTTCAAGGAAAAAAGCACCACCCTGCCCCTGATCCATGTGATGGAACTGCCCATCATCGGCACCACTTACCAGATG
>CAZLNA010000458.1:0-2105 GCA_964560485.1 uncultured Desulfobacula sp.
GTTCAGGACGGGACAAAGACGGATATATTCCGTTAGCATTTCCCCCGCAGTGGAACATTGTCCAGGTCGATGAAACCAGGACCGTCCATACGCATTCCCTGTCCATGGAATACGGCGTTGAACCAGTTCCCGGCCTCGGCGTGACCCTCGGCTGTGCCAGACACTGGCATGAGAAGGAAACCGGCGACACCCATGCTGACAGTTATCTGGCCGGTCTGTATTATGATCTCACCGATGCAGTCCGGCTCAAGGCCGCGTTCAATAAAAATATCCGGTTCCCTTCCCTGCGCCAGCTGTATGACAACGAAAGCGGCAATGCCGGCCTGGTAACAGAGGAAGTCAACCATTACACGGCCGGTGTGGACCTGAAGCTTCCCGAAAACATCAGCATCCGGATCGACGGGTTTCACAGCACGGCCAGAAATTTCATTGAAAAAGACAAGTTTGACGGCATCTTTGAAAATTTTGACAGATACCTGTTCCAGGGCGGGGAAATCTCAACTGAAATCAGGACGGTTTCAAACCTGGTGATCGGCGGTTCCTATTCTTTTCTCCACACAGATGACCAGAGCGATTCAGGCAAGGATGAACTCCAGTACCGGCCGGAACACCGGGTGGCACTCCGGGTTAAATATGATTTTGACTTCGGGCTGTCACCCTACCTGTCACTGCTCCATGTCAGGAACCAATATTATTATGCCAAGCGAGGGGATGAAACCCGGCAAAAAGAGCTGGATGATTATACCGTGGTTAATTTCAGGCTGACCCAGCAGCTTGCCGGCGACCGGGTTGAAATATACCTGGGAGCAGACAACCTGTTCGACGAAAACTATGAGCAGAGCTACGGGCTGCCGCAGCCAGGAAGAGTCATCTATGCGGGCAGTGAAATCCGGTTTTAAGGCGATGCCCGCTGCGGCTCAACAGATAGATTCAGATATAAGGCAAGAGCACGCATATAAATGGTAAATTAAACAACAACAGAAAAGGAAAGTGACAAATGAAAAAATTAATTTCAGCCAGCGCCGTTTTTTTAATGATTCTGGGTTTGACATGGTCTGCCCAGGCAGCAACCACAATTGATTTTGAAGGACTGGGATGGGGAACTGTGCTTTCGGATCAGTTTTCGGTTTCAGACGGCATCACCTTTACAGGCAGCAACCAAATCACAGCCGGGACAGACAGCGGTACGTTCAACCGGCCATTCGATTCATACGGCGATGTTCTGCAGTACAGCCAGCAAGGAACCGACCTGGTTATATCCCTTACTGAGGCAGCCAGTTCGCTCGGATTCATCTACCGCCGGCCATCCGGGTCAGGTAATTTCGATGTTGAGCTCTTCAGCAATGGTTCCCTGGTTGATGAATTCAACGTGGCCTGGTCTTCAGGCGACACCACCAACGATGCTCTGGGCTGGGGGACCTTTTTGTTCAGCGGAGCGGACTTCGATCAGATTGTACTCTATTCTAACAACAAATTCGTCATCGACAACCTGACACTGAACGCTGTCCCCGTTCCCGGGACCCTGGTGCTTCTGATGTCCGGCCTCCTGCCTATCGCCACCCGGTACCGCAGGAAATAAAATACAGATGAAAATAGTATTTGAAACAGACTGAACAAACAGGCAGCTATGCAGCCTGAAGCCTGGTTTCAGGCTGCATGAGCCGACTAGGATATCTACTGATGAAAAGATTTTTTATTTTTTGTATATCCATCCAAGTATGGATTGGACTGCTGGTTTTCCCTGCCGGCGCAGAGCATATTACTTTTGATGAATTTGTTTCTAACCCGTCAGCACAGAGCGTCTCGACCCCCTATTATGACGATCCTGTTTCAGATGAATATGCAAACCGGGGGGTCCGGTTTCTCTCCGGCCTCAACACGCCTGATATTCAGGGGATCGATATCCTTTGGGGCGGTGATATTTTCAATGCAACCAACTGGCCCAACAGTTTTTTCCCGGTATTTCCACCCCAAACCCAGTACCTGGGGCTGACAAAAGATCCGGGAATATCTCCGCTAATCGGTATTGTTATAGAATTTGACCACCTCTGCCGGTCCCTGTGTTTTGAAACACGTAAATCAGGCAACAATTCACTGACATATTC
>CAZLNA010000459.1:0-2101 GCA_964560485.1 uncultured Desulfobacula sp.
GGGTAGGTAATGGTACACCCCCCGGAACAGGACCACTGTGACGCCGGCGATTGCCAGAAGAACAATGTGGAGCAAAAGGATGATATGGGCGATGAAGATGCTTCGAAACAGCCCTTCTTTTTCTTTTTTTTCTGTCATAATAATTTTTTCAGTATCGCTTTTTTGTAGCCGGTTTTGAGCAGCCCGGCTGTGGTTCTCTGCTGCCGGGCAGTATCCAGTTTGGTGATCAGGTAATTGAGGCGTTTTTGGAGCTTGGCGTATTCAGGCTGGTCAATGCTGGCCGCCTCCAGCAGCTGTTCGGTCTGTGTGATTTTCTTTTTTAACTCAATTTCCGGCGGGAGAAACCCTGCGTTTTTTAATATTTTATTGGCCATGCGCAGTTCTTCAGGACCGGTGTGGTTTTCAAAGGTCAAGGGTTTGCTTTTTCCGGGCAGGTTGTCAAACTGGCCTTGTTTCTGAGCCTTTTTAATGCGCTCTTCCACAATGGCCTCAAATCCGGGTATCATAGTATTTTCCAAGGGTTAAGAAGGTCCCGGGCCTGGGCCGGAACCGCATTTATAAACTCCTAATTTTATTAAACCCCTTACTGATTTGCAAGGGATATTTTCTTGACACCCTCGGGTCAATACTGTATCAAATATCATTTTAATTATGGAACTTTTCAGGCGCCTGAGCCAACGGCCGGAACTTTCTTCCATACGGTTTTTTTAAGGACCCCCTGCATATGCTGGCAAAGAGGATAAGACATATTGTTCCCATCTGTTTTCTGGTCCTGTTTGCTGCCGGTACCGGCCAGGCGGATGTGAACGGCAGTTCCGACCCGGAGCCGCTTTTATCCGCTCAGGGGCTGTTTGAAGGATATATTTATTTTACAGACACTAAGCGGACCGGTCTGAAATCAGAGACCCTCCGTCTGCCGGCGGATTTAAATATGCTGGAACTCGGGCAGCAGATTATCGAAGCCCTTTTAAACGGGCCGACCCGGGACGGGCTTGTACCGCTGTGGCCGGCCGGCGCCAGACTCAATGCGTTTTATATCACAGACCAGGGGGATGCCTTTGTGGATCTTGCCCTGACACCGGATATGATTGAGGCAATGGACGTTCAGACTGAACTTTTGACCGTGTATTCCATGGTCAATTCCCTGGGTGTGAACATCCCGGGTATCCGGCAGGTCAAGATACTGTTGCAGGGCAGGGATGCGCAAACCCTTGCCGGTCATGTCGACCTGAATTTTTTCTACCAAACCAATATGTTGATAGTAAAATGAGCAAAAAAAAGAAGATCAGCCAGTACAGGAATATCGGGATCATGGCCCACATTGATGCGGGCAAGACCACGGTCACCGAAAGAATATTGTATTACACAGGCAAATCCTACAAAATCGGGGAAGTTCATGATGGTGAAGCCATTATGGACTGGATGCAGGATGAACAGGACAGGGGCATTACCATTACCTCTGCGGTCACCACCTGCGAATGGAAGCGCTCTTTGATCCAGATCATTGATACGCCGGGCCATGTCGATTTTACAGTCGAGGTGGAGCGCGCCCTGCGGGTGCTTGACGGCGCCATCGGTGTGTTCTGCGCCGTGGGCGGGGTGGAGCCCCAGTCTGAAACCGTATGGCGGCAGGCAGACCGGTATGCGGTTCCCAGGATGGCATTTATCAATAAAATGGACCGGACCGGGGCTGATTTTTTTGCTGCAGTGAACGCTATCCGGGAAAAACTCTCTGCCAATCCCATCGTGGTGATGCTTCCCATGGGGGCGGAAGACAGTTTCGCTGGTGTGATCGACCTGATTTCCATGAAGCAGATCACCTGGGAGGAGGATACCAAGGGCGCAGAATATGCTGTGGCAGATATTCCGCCTGAATTTGAACAGGCTGCTTTGGAACACCGCGAAGCGCTGCTTGAAGCGGTTTCTGAGGTGGATGACGATATCATGGAAAAGTTCCTGGGCGAAGAGGTCATTGAGGAAAAAGAGCTCAAGGCGGCCATCAGAAACGCCACCATCACCCGGAAAGCCGTGCCCGTGCTCTGCGGTTCCGCACTGAAAAACAAGGGCATCCAGCCGCTGCTCGATGCCATAGAGGATTATC
>CAZLNA010000460.1:0-2100 GCA_964560485.1 uncultured Desulfobacula sp.
CACCGTGTACAGTTCCTGGTTGACCGACTGCAGCTCTTCATTTGTGCTTTGAAGCTCTTCATTGCTGGCCATGAGTTCTTCATTGGTGGCACCGAGCTCTTCGTTGGAGGTTTCAAGCTCTTCAATGGTGGTCTGAAGGCTTTCCCGGGTAAACTGGAGCTCATTTTCCAGGTTCTCGATTCTCTTTTCCACCTCCACATCGATTTCCTCAATATCCATATCGTCCTGGTCTAGTTCAGACGTTTTGATATCTTCAATAAAGATTGCACCATAGATATCACCATCCCCTTTTTCACGGACCGGGTGAATTTCCATTTTTGCGGTAAGCAGGCTGTTGTCTTTTCGGATGTGGATATTGGAATACCGGGCCGGTTCCTTGTCTTTAAATACTTTTTGCAGACCTGCAATCACAGGGACTTGGAGTTCCTTGACCAGGACTTTCTGGATAGTGGCTGCAGGTTTGCCAGACGGAAATTTTAAAAAATCTTCTGTCCGGCCCAGGACATGAACGATTTCACTGTCTTCATTCACCAGGATGGTCAGGTCTGTATACCGTTCTGCCATGACATTGAGAAACTGCTCTGTCAGACGTTCCGTGCCTATATGGCGGTTGGTGCTCAAAGGTCCCAGATAAGACCGCTTTTCATATGGTTCCGGCACATATCGCTCAGTACCGCCCATAATGGGGTTCCGTTTGCCTTTGGATCTGAAAATTTTGTGCTTATTGCTCAATGCGTCAAAATAATAATTCATATCCCCGATGGACTCACTGATTCCCAGAAAGAGAACACCGTCCGGATTCAGGGCAAAATTAAATTTTTCAAGCGCCCTTTTCTGAAGGATCGGCTGCAGGTAGATCAGCAGGTTCCGGCAGGAGACCAGGTCTATTTTGGTAAACGGCGGGTCCTTTAAAATATTATGCTGGGCAAAGACAACCATTTCACGGATCTTTCTTGAAATCTGGTAATGATTCTCCTTGCGATAGAAATACTGGGTCAGGATTTTAGGTGTCAGATCGGCTGAAATACTTTCATGGAAAAATCCGTCGGAGGCGGTCACAATAGCCCGCTTATCCACATCTGTGGCAAAAACTTTCACATCTTTTTCCCGTCCCATGGATGAGAGCACTTCCCTGCAGAGAATCGCAAGGCTGTATGCCTCCTCCCCGGTTGAGCACCCTTCCACCCAGAGACGGATTTCATCATCCTTTTTAGCGGAAAAGAGAGTGGGCAGGATCTTTTCCCTTAAATAGTCAAATGCTTCAGGATCCCTGAAAAAACTGGTCACGCCGATGAGCAGTTCATTGTAAAGGGTTGTTATCTCCTTGGGATAACTTTCCATGTATTTGATATAATCTGCCAGTTCATGCATCTGGTTCAGTGTCATCCGCCGCTCGATCCGCCTGAGCACCGTGGCCTGTTTATAAAAGGTGAAATCCACGAGATGATTTTCCCTGAGCAGCGAAAATATCCGTGTCAGCCCGGTTTCATCGGCAATGATTCTGGGCTGGGCAGCCTTTTTCTTGGCAAACGGGTGCTGAATATACGCCAGGATATGATGGATCATTTTTTCCGGCGGCAGGATAAAATCAATGATCCCGGTCTGGACCGCACTTTTCGGCATTCCGTCGAACTGGGCGGTTTCCAGGTCCTGTACAATGGTAATTCCGAATTTCTCTTTAATATGGCGGATCCCCCTGGATCCGTCGCTTCCCGTGCCGGAAAGAATTATGGCAATGGCCCGGTCTTCCTGGTCCTCGGCCAGGGAACTGAAAAAAATATCAATGGGAAGGTTGAGCTGCCGGCTCTCTGTTTCTCCCCGGGTCAGGATGAAGCGGCCGTGGAAGAGCTTGACATTAAAGCCCGGCGGTATCAGATAAACCGTGTCAGCTTCAAGCAGCATATTGTCTTCTATATAGGTGACAATGAGTTCTGTGTGGCGTGAAAGAAGTTCCGACATCATGCTCTTATGATCAGCCGGCAGGTGCTGTATCACCACATAGGCCAGGCCGGTCCGGTTGGGAACGGTTTTGAAGAATTCCTCCAGTGCGATCAGGCCGCCTGCAGAAGCGCCGATTCCCACGACATGGGTCAATTTATG
>CAZLNA010000461.1:0-2095 GCA_964560485.1 uncultured Desulfobacula sp.
GTAACCGTTCAGAGCAAACCCGGCAGAACGGTTTTCAACCTGCACCTGCCGGTTCAAGGAGATACATCATGATGTCCTCCATTGATTGGAAAATCCTTGTGATTGATGATGAAGAGGATATCCGGGATATCGTATCCGTGGTATTGTCAGATGCAGGTTTTGAGGTGGTCACAGCAAAGGACGGTGTTGACGGGATAAGGGTCTGTTCCGAGGTGCTGCCCCAGATCGTTCTCACTGATATCCGGATGCCAAAAATGGACGGCCTTCAGGTGCTCGAAACCCTGAAAAAGGATTTTCCCGGAACAGAAGTCATTGTCATGACCGCATTCAGGGAGATGGACCAGGCCATCAGGGCCTTGGAACTGGACGCATCAGACTATATAACCAAGCCCCTGAGTGACGATGTACTCTTCATTGCGTTAAAACGGGCGCAGAACCGGTACCTGTCCGGGCAGCAGAATCACAATGGCCTGCCATCCACCCAGGCCCTCTCCTTTCAGGAAAATCTGGTCAAAGGCGCTATTGACGGCGCCCTGGCCTGTGATGAGAACGAAATCATTATCGCCATGAATGGCGCCATGGCAGATATGATCGGGTTTCCCGAAAAAGAGATCCTCAACCAGGTCACTTTAAGCCAGCTTTTTTCCGCTGACCAGAAGGCCAGTCTTGATAAAGAACTGAACCATCAAGAGAACGCCTGGGAAAACAGGATCTCATTGTTTGAAACCAGCCTCACTGACCAACTGGGCAATGTCATCCCGGTCCAGATGTCAGCCACTCTTTTGAAAGAGAACGGTCGCAGAACAGGGATGATCTGTTTTTTCAGAGATTTGCGCAAACAGATGATCCTGTGTGATCAATGGGTGGACCTTCTGGACCAGATTAACATCGGTGCCTTTACCATTGACGCCCGCCGTCACATCACTGCCTTTAACCTGAGCGTCCAGGCCATTACCGGTTTAAAGGAATCAGATGTTTTGGGAAAGGACTGCAGGGAGGTCTTTTCCGGTATTCATTGCCACTCAGGCTGCCCCTTTCATACCCACCCGGGTGATGACGGGGAATTCAGTGTGGAGATCTGCGATCATAAAGAGACCAAACACCTGATCACCCGACTTTCTGCCCCCCTTTACGGTCCCGGCAACAGGGTCACCGGCTGCCTGACCGTGATGCAGGACCATGCTGCCCTGGCCCAATTGATCAACCGGGTCAATTTTCGGGAACGCAGCCTGAAAACCATTCTGGACAACCTGGACATCGGTATATTTACCGTAAACAGAGGCGGATATATCACTTTTTTCAATACTGCTGCCGAGGTCATATCCGAGTTTCAGCGCAGCCAAGTTCTGGGCAGACCAAGCAACGTGGTGTTCGGCGATGAAAACAGCAAAGACCCGGCCCTTCTCAAAGAGGCGATGATAAAGGGTGAATCCCGGGCAAGCATAGAATCCGGGATCATCACCCCCCAGGGAGAACGGGTGCCGGTCAAGGCCGGCTATATCCCGTTGCACAGTGACCAGGGAAAGATCATCGGCTGCATTGCAACCCTCCAGGACCTGACCCTTTCCCGCCAGTTCGAACAGGTGGTCAGCAAACGGTATTCCTTTCACAGCATGATCGGCAAAGATCCCGTGATGCAGCGGATCTTCAAGACTGTTGAAGTGGTGGCCGGAACCGATGCCACCATCCTGATTGAAGGGGCCACCGGAACCGGCAAAGACCTGCTGGCAAAGATCATCCATTCCGCAGGCCAACGGAAAGATGCGCCCATGATAAAAGTCAATTGTGCCGCCCTTCCTGAAAATCTTCTGGAATCAGAATTGTTCGGCTATGTCAAAGGCGCCTTTACCGGGGCCTCAACAAACAAGCCCGGTCGTTTTCAGGAGGCAGACAAGGGAACCATTTTCCTGGATGAAATCGGGGACATGCCGTTGGCACTCCAGGCCAAGTTGCTGCGGGTGCTCGAAGACAAGGAGTTTTATCCGCTGGGAGGCCGGTCCACCATAAAAGTGGATGTCCGAATCATCTCAGCCACCAACCAGGGACTCGAACGCCTGGTGGCGCAGCGGCAGTTCAGGCAGGATCTCTATTACCG
>CAZLNA010000462.1:0-2088 GCA_964560485.1 uncultured Desulfobacula sp.
ACCTGGTGCCTTCCACAGGCTATGTGCTGTCATTTGAGGTGATTGATGTTTATGCCGATTTTTTCAAGGCAGCGTATCACGGGGACCGGTCCGGACGGGGAACCGTGGACTATAAAAGAAAATAGGACCGGTCAGGTAGTGCCGATCAGCGATCAGATCAGCAGGGTCAGCAGGGTCAGCAGTCGGCAGGGGGTGTTACAACCGGGAATAAAAAAAGCAGGGCTTGAAACAAGCCCTGCTTTTAATTTTTCAAACAAAAAGAACTTATGCGTTTTTTCTTCTGCTGATGCCGGCCAGGCCGATCATGCCAAGACCGAACAGAACAAAGGTAGCAGGTTCGGGAACCGCACCACCAACGTCAGATGCATCACCTCTCATGTCATCCACGAGCCAGTAGTTGCCTGAGTCATGAAGAACGATGTAGTCGATGAAAGTACCGGCAGTGGCGTTGACAGTCAGACGGCCCATCGGCTGGCGAAGGTTGCCGGCACCTGAAACAGATACCATGGAACCGTCAGTCAGGTAAGCTTCCACATAAAAAATGGAATTGGAGCTGTAACCAGTGGAAAAGAAGGTACCGTCATTGTTGTCAAAATCAACAATCATGCCGCGGGCATCGGCTGCTGTACTTGAAAACACAAAGAAGTTGCCGTTGTGGTGGTAAGCACCGCTGCCGTAACCAAGGTCATCAGACGTGGTGTTCCAGTTGCCGGTCCGGGAATCGCCGTAGATCGGATGGAAACCATTGAAAGATTCAAAAGAAACACCTGAAATATCAGTTACTTCTGCGCCGTCTGCGCCATCTTCAAAATCGAGGAACCAGTCTGCAGACGCTGTGCCTGCCAGTAAAAACAATACACTTAACATTACCAATAACTTTTTCATTTCGCCTCCTAAGAGAATTAATTAATAATATATTTTAGAACTACTCATGACGACTTCTGGATGTTTTATATGCAAGCGCCATGCCGTGTTGAGTTTTTTGTTTTATGAATTTTGCCGGGGGGATTGATCCGGCATCCTCTGATTGAGGCTTAAGCGAGCCTCCTATCTGGATGAAAAGGCTTTTATTCAGTGGGATAGGCCTTTCTGCAAAACCTGGAACCGGACTGTTCAGTGAATCCTAATATTAAACTAGACATTCTTTCAGCAGATCTTTCTGGAGCGGTATAGCAAGGGCGAAAAGATGGATAAACACCGGTTATATTCATAAACAGATGTTTTGTGAGAAAATATTTTCATAGTTTCAGGAAGTTTTTTTCACAGACTTTATGAAGTTTTCTCCTTATTTTGATTTAAGCCCTTTCCACTGAGTTCTGCCAGTCATTCTCCAATGTCAAACAAACGCATACCCGTAATAGACCAGCTAAAAGAATACCGGGCTGTCAGGGACAACCCGGTATCAACAAAAGGAGGGAGTAAAAATGAGCAGAAAGCCGGATGCTCTTATGTATTGACGGTAGAAGAATATCTGACCTTCATGACCACAAAGATAGCACATGATTCTTACCTGAAGATGACGAGAAAATGATCAAATTGTCATCTTTGATTTTTTACCCTGTTTCAAGATGCTTTTTAAGGGTTCTGACTGGTTTAAGATCGGATGCAAGGCCTCAGGGACCTGAGACTTTGGCTTTCAGTTCTGTAACACTCATCGGTCTCACAATGTCGTCATAATCTGCAGCCTGGATTTTATTGTCTGCATTAAACCCTGCGCCTGCTGCACCGTTGCACAGGTCAAAATAACCGTTTGCACCGTCCATGTCCTTAGACCCGCCGCTGGCCACAATATAGGCCTGATTGGTCCGGATGCCGCCGCCGCAATTGTCTGAGGAGGTCACATACGCAATGGTCGCATCAAATCCTGCCCCGAGAATACCGGCCACAGCTGCATCAAAAGTGGTTTTGTCCGAAGTGTCGGTCAGATTAAACGGACCGCCGCCGGTTCCGTAAACAGCATATTTAACCGGCTGGCCCCAGGTGTCATTCCCATGGGTCATGCCAAGGGTTGCAAACGGCAGATTGCCGACAAAAACACCATTGTCTTCAAGACCGTCACCTGTGTTGTCTGCCCAGGGCAGCCGGTAG
>CAZLNA010000463.1:0-2079 GCA_964560485.1 uncultured Desulfobacula sp.
TTCTCCTTGTCAAAGGTCACACAGGGCGTCAGGATCTGGATAAAACTGAATCCTTTATGTTCAATACCGGATTTGATGATTTCTTTGAGCCCTTCCGGCTCCCCTGCATATCCCCTGGCCACAAAAGATGCGCCGTATGCCAGCGCAAGCTTGATGGGATTCAGCGGCGTATCCGGATTCCCAACAGGATGAGAATTGGTTCTCATTTCAAAGGGCGTGGTAGAAGAAGACTGCCCCTTGGTCAACCCATATATTGAGTTGTCAAAGAGCAGGAATGTGATATCGATATTCTTCCTGGCAACATGGGGCAGGTGTCCGCCGCCGATGCCGAGTGCATCGCCGTCCCCTGCCACGGCAAAGACATTGAGATCTTCCCTGGCCAGTTTCAGGCCTGTGGCCACAGGGATGGAACGCCCGTGAAGGGTATGAAACCCGTAGGACTGGATAAAAATCGGCGTCCGGCCGGAACAGCCGATGCCTGAGACAGCAACAATGTCCTCGTGCTTGAGATCAAGCTCCCGGCAGGCTTTGTAAAAGGCGTCAATGATACCGAAATACCCGCAGCCAGGGCACCATGTCGGCAGGTCCCTGGACCGGTACTGCAGGAAGTCCTTGGCCTTGACCTGTTCAATTTTATCATCCAGATATGTCAGTTTTGTGGTTTCCATGCCTTTATCCTTTACATCACTCTGATTTTCTGCAAAATGTCTTCCGATGCCATGGGTTTGCCTGTGATAAAATTGAGCCGTTCCACCGGCCGTTTGAGCATGCCGGCGGCAAAGGCGGCAAACTGCCCGGAATAGTTGAGCTCAGGGATTAAAATTTTATCGCAGCGGTCGGAGAACGCGGTGAGTTCTTTTTCCGGGAACGGGCTGAGCAGCATGGAGCTGAACGACGCTGCGTTTATCCCCTCTTTCCTTGCAAACATGACCGCTTCATGGGCCGCGCCTGCACTGGATCCCCAGGAGACCACGCCGATATCATAGGTCTGCGTCCCGTCATCTGTCTCATCACCCTGGATCTCCACAGGCGGTGCCTCTGACAGTACGCTATTGAACTTGTTAAATCGTTTGCGGGTCATTTTCAAATGCCCCTGGTCTGAATAATTCGGCCTGCCGTACTCATCATGCTCAAGTCCTGTGGCAAAAAAGATACCGCCGCGGGTCCCGGGAATAGCCCTGGGTGAAATCCCGTTTTCCGTTACCCTGTAGCGCTGGTAATCTGCCATTTCTTCGGGTGTCGGTGCGATATTGGCATCGAGCAGATGGGGCTCGGGTTTTGCCGGGATCTTGATATTCCGGATGCTGTTGGACAAAAAGAAATCGAGCAGCAGGATTGAAAGGGTCTGGTATTTTTCCGCATAATAGAGCGCAAGGACCATGGCGTCATAACACGAAGCCGTATCTGTCGGTGCAAGGACAATTCTGGGACAGTCACCAGTGCCTGCACCAATGGCGGCATTGAAATCGCTCTGCTCTGTTTTGGTGGGAATCCCCGTGGAAGGCCCTCCCCGCATGGAGTCAATAATCACGGCCGGTACTTCCGCCATGACCGAAAGTCCTGTGAACTCCGTCATGAGTGCAAACCCGGGGCCTGAGGTGGCTGTCATGGCGCGTTTCCCTCCGTATCCGGCACCGATCACCGAACCGATGGCAGATATTTCGTCCTCTGTCTGAAGAACCGTGCCCCCGTGCCCGGGCAGCTCCTTGCTCAGGATTTCCATGATCTTTGTGGCCGGAGTGATGGGATATCCCGCATAAAAATTGAGATTGGCGTCAAGGGCCGCCTGCGCCACCAGCTGATTTCCATTTATGATCAATTTTTCCTTGGGTTCGGGCATGGTAACGCCTTCAAAAGAGAAGGCATCAAGTTTTTTAATATTTTCAGCTGTCCAGTCATACCCTTCGAGAAAAGAATTGACATTGGAGTCGATCACAATCTGTTTCTTTTTGGCGTATCTGGCCTTGATCGCATCTGTAAACGCATCTTTTTCCACTGAAAAAAGGGCGGCCAGGGCACCGAGTGCCACCATGTTCATGCCCCTGGCATTTCCGGCAGCCTTGTTGGCCAGCATGTGCA
>CAZLNA010000464.1:0-2066 GCA_964560485.1 uncultured Desulfobacula sp.
GGTTGGATGCGTCCAGGACCATATCCACTGCACGGCGGACCCCCATGCAGAATCCGGCGGTTTTGGCAATGGCAACTTTCATGTAAGCGCGCTCAGCAGGTCGACCAGGCGCTCAAATTCGGTTTTTGACTTAAAATTGATCTCGATTTTACCCTTGTTCCCGGTCTTTTTAATTTTTACCTTTGACTGGATACGCTCGGCGATCCGTGAACTGGTTTCTTCCAGAAATTTCTTTTCCGCTGCTGAAATTTTCCGCTGCAGCTTTTTGGGCTCTTTTTTGGCCTGGTTGACCAGCTTTTCCGTCTGCCGGACAGACAGCCCCTTTTTCAGCACAATATCAAACAGGCAGAGCTGATTTTCTTCAGAACCGGCCCCGAGCAGGGCCCGGGCATGGCCCATGGAAATGGTCTCTCCCACCAGGGCGTCTTTGATCTGGTCGGGCAGGCTTCTCAGCCTCAGTAAATTGGCGATGGTTGACCGGTTCTTGCCGATCTTCTTGGCCACCTTTTCCTGGGTGTATGAAAATTCCTTTATCAGGCGGTAGTAGGCTTCGGCCTCTTCCAGGACATTAAGATTTTCCCGCTGGATATTCTCAATGATCGACACTTCAAGGACCTGTTCGTCGCTCAGATCTTTTACAAAAACCGGTACATGAGTCAGGTGGGCTTCTTTGGCGGCCCGCAGACGGCGTTCCCCGGCAATCAGTTCATAGGCGCCGTCCATATGCCGGACCAGAAGCGGCTGAAGCACCCCCTGCTGGGCTACGGACTGCCTGAGGCGTTCAAGTTCCTCGGGATTGAAAACCGTTCTGGGCTGATACCGGTTCGGGGAGATCTCCTCAACCGGGCACATCAGGAAATCCGGGCTGCTTTCAGGCGTGTCAAAATCCGGGATCAGTGCTGAGATACCCCGGCCAAGCCCGGTGTTTTTCTTTTTCTTTTTCGTCATCTTCTTAGAAGTTCCCTTGCAAAAGCAACGTAGCTTTTGGATCCTTGTGACAGTTTATCGTATAAGATTACCGGCATGCCGTAGCTTGGGGCCTCGGCCAGCTTGACGTTCCGCGGTATCTTTGTTTTAAAGACCAGGTCTTTGAAATATGTTTTGGCATCTTCCACCACATTCTGGGACAGATTGGTCCGCCGGTCAAACATGGTCAGGAGGATTCCTTTGATTTTCAATCCGGGATTGTAAGATGACTTGACTCGTTTAATCGTATTCAGGAGCTGGCCTAAGCCTTCCAGTGCAAAAAACTCGCTTTGAAGCGGTATCAGAACGGAATCGGATGCGGTAAATGCGTTGAGTGTCAAAAGGCTTAAGGCCGGGGGACAGTCGATAATGATGAAATCAAAACGGCCTGCTGCCGGGGCAAGAAGATGTTTAAGCTGCTGTTCCCTTCCCTCGGCGGAGACCATCTCCACCTCAAACCCGATCAGGTCGATGTTGGCCGGAACCATCATCATCTTGGGCAGAACAGTCGGCAGGATGATTTCATCGATATCCGCCTCGCCGATCATGCCCTGGTAAAGGGATTTTTCCAAAGAGGGTTTGTCAATTCCCATGCCCGTTGTTGCATTGGCCTGGGAGTCACAGTCCACCAGGAGTACTTTTTTCCCGATTTTCGCCAGTGCTGCGGAAAGATTGACAGCTGTGGTGGTTTTCCCCACCCCGCCTTTCTGATTCGCTATACTGATAATCTGAGTCATAATCAAAATTGATTATCATAATCGCCCTGTTAAGGCAATCCGTTAAGCCGGATATTTCATGAAAATTGAATCAACACCCAGAAATTATTTTCATTACTGAAATTCATCCGTGAATTCTGCTCTTTCGACGCACAAGGTGCTTTCAATTTTCACCTTTCAGACTCGTGAAATACCCGTTTGCCGGATATTTGTTGAAAATTGTATCAATTACTGTTCGTGATGCATGAAAGCAGGTTCAATTCACCGGCTGCCCGCCGCTAACAGTACGTAAAAAAGGCCCTGCACCGCATGACTGCGGTACAGGGCCTTTTTCAGGTTATATAGAAAATAAAAGCAAACTACATGGCAGACTCAGGGTGGAAT
>CAZLNA010000465.1:0-2053 GCA_964560485.1 uncultured Desulfobacula sp.
GATATAGACCGGCATTTCATCCTCGGTCACCGTCACCTGTTCCAATGTGGTGGCAGAGCTCCCACCTGCCAGCATCTGTTTGATTTTTTCCGCCTTGATCAAATCATTGAACCCGCTTTTCCGGAGCGATTGGGCATCCTTTACTTTATCGTACATGCCCTGGATCTCGAGCTTGACCGACGGTTTTGTATCAAGAAGCTTTGCCACCTTGTCTGCCTTTTTTCTGGCATCAGGGCTCAGGTCTGCCGTCCCGTAGGTAAAATCAATATATTCAAGATCTTCTCCGCCGCCGAACATGGAGCCGATGATGGAAAACGGACTGGTGGCGACCTTGAGGATCAGATTGCCGATCATCTTTATGATGATCCGGCCCACACTGAATTCCGGATCGTCAAGACGGCCGGAAACCGGCAGGTCAAGGTTGATCTGGCCGTCTGCATCCTTGAGCAGGGAAACGGCCAGGCCCACTGGAAGGCTGGTGGCATCCTTTGATTTCACCCGTTCGCCCAGGGCAAAATTATCAAACCGGGCCCGGTTTTCAGATTTCAGGGCATTGCCGTCCACCAGGTATTCAAGATCAAGGATCAGCTTGCCTTTATCGATCTTGTACCCCAGATATTTGGCCGCATAGGGGGTAAAACGGGTCAGTTCAATATCCTTAAACGTGACATCAATATCAGCAAACTTTTTCTGCGCCAGCGGATTGATAGAACCGATGATTTCCAGGGGTGATGAATGGCCGTGGATGCCTTTTAAATGAAGTTTGGCCCGGGTTTTCGGATCTGACGACAGCCCGGTGACAGACCCGGCAATGGCTTTCATGACCGCCTTGAAATTGGGCTGGGTAAAATAATCGGAAAACTCGATATCCCCGCCCTGGAGGGTCACGCTCCGGATCGAGATGTCCGGCTGCGGCCCGCCGCTCTCCTGTTTTACTTCAGGGGATTCGGCTTTGTCACCGGTCTTGCCTTGGGCCTTGCCTGAGGTTTTGAACGCCTCGCTCAGGTTCATGCGGCCGTCATTAAAGACAGTGATCCGTGAATAAAAATCGGTCAGGGAAATAGTATCTGCCTCAATTTTAACAGGGACTGTGGCAACCTTTAAACCGCCCAGGTAAAGGGATTTTGCCTTGAAAAACTCCTTGGCGCTGATCTTGTCCAGGCAGACAAAGCCGGTGACGGAAGAGGTGCCGGCAAACCTGACAGACGGTGCCCGGCCCGCATTGCCCTGATAACCGAACTTGCCTTTGGCATGAAAATCCCCGCCAGTGACCATCACATTGACAGCCCTGGAAAAATACGGCTGCATTGATTTGATGTCGATTTTATCCAGAACAATGTCGAGGTCTGCCTTTTCTTCAGCTGCCAGCAGGCTGCCCTTGATATCAATGTTTCCGTCCCTGTTCCATTTCATTTTTGCAATGATCCGGCCCGGTTCCTCTCCCTGGGTGGCCACATCGTTTACAGTGATGTTGATATCTGACAGATCAATCTTCACCGGTTCGGGCGTGGTCTGGTCCGTAAAATTGATCCGGCAGCCTGACAGGGCCAGTGAGGGCAGCGAGATCTGCCATGGGGCGCCCTTTTCTTCCGGAGCGCTTGTGTAAGCGTCAGTGCCGGCAGCCTGTGTTCCCCCTCCACTGCTCTGCGCTGCCATGGCCAGGTTGATCCCGCCGTCTGCCAGCCGCTTGAGAAACACCATGGCATCCTCAAGAACCACGTCTCCGGTTGTCACCTGGTGCTGGCCCAGGTCAAACGAGGCCTTGGTGATCTTTAACCGCGGCAGTTCTGCCAGTTTTTCATCCCCGGCCCGGGATAACAGTGACAGGGATTCAAGGGAAAAATCAGACACATCTGCTTTGACACTTGTCCGGCCGTCGACTGTAGCCATGTCAAGCAGGGTTGAAAATGCTGCCTTTCCCTGGCCCACGCGGATATCGGTCACAGATGCAAGATAGGGGTCATACTGGTTCAGCTTCAGGCCTGCGGCCTTGATCTCCCCTTTTAATGAGAGCGGATGGCTTGAAACGCTGCCGGATGCCTCGAGACGTTCC
>CAZLNA010000466.1:0-2052 GCA_964560485.1 uncultured Desulfobacula sp.
ATACAATACTCAGTCCTGCGATAACGGCCAGGCCGATATCGAGGGTGTTCAGCCCCAGCACCACTGGAGAACCCAGTCCGCCAGCCCCTATCAGGGCGGCGATCACCACCATGGCCAGAGCCATCATAATGGTCTGGTTCAATCCGGCAAGAATGGTGGGCAGGGCCAGGGGAACCTGGACCTTGATCAGCACCTGCCAGGGGGTGGCCCCAAAGGCAAGGGCTGCTTCCACAAGTTCCGGGTGGACCTGGCGGATACCCAGGCTGGTCAGCCGGATGATCGGCGGCATGGCAAAAATAATCGTGGCCAGGACACCGGCCACATTTCCCACGGAAAAGAGCATGACAATAGGAACCAGGTATACAAAGGACGGAGTGGTCTGCATGGCGTCCAGAAAGGGGCGGATAAGCCCTTCAACCCGTTCATTCCTGCCGGCTGCAATCCCCAGCGGGATACCAACGATGCTGCAGAAAAGTACTGAGGACAATACCATGGCAAGGGTCGTCATGGTATCTGTCCAGAATCCCATCAGGCCGATCAGTATCAGGGCGGCTGTACTGAATGCAGCCAGTCCCCAGCCTGAAAACCGCCATGCCAATCCTGCCATGACAAGGATGACGAGTACCGGCGGAAGTGCATTCAGTCCCATGTCAAAACCGGTCAGCGTCTGTTCTACAGGCCATTTGATCAACTGGAACACTTCCCGGTAATTGTCCACCAGCCATTCAACCAGCTGGGTGACCCAGCTGTCCAAAGGGATGAGTTTGTCTTCAAACATTATTTACAATCCTTTTCGGGCAGGGCCCGGTTATTCGTTTCCGTTCTGGTCTGACTTGTGCAATGTTCGTAAAAAGCGGTTTTTGGAAACCACCCCTTTATATACATTGTTGTCGTCCACCACCGGGACCGGCCAGGAACGCGAAGCCACTTCAGCCAGAATGTCCTGCATGTTGTCGTCCACGTGTGCTGCTTTAACGCCGGGCAGAAAGCAGGTATCAATGGGTTCCCCTGAGATGCCGCTGTCAACCGCCCGGCTCAGGGAGTCGATGTTCACCGTGCCAAGAAACTGGTGGCTCGAGTTCAGGACATAGCAGTGGTTGTAATCTTTCTGGTTCAGCAGTTCAAGCGTTGCCCGGATACCGCCTCTTTTGGTTTTTACGATGGTGGGGTAATTGGTGTTTACAATCTCTCCGGCGGAAATCACGGTGGTGGGGTCCACCCCTCTGAAAAACGCCCGGACATAATCGTCTGCAGGATTTTGAAGGATGTCTTCAGGTGTTCCCACCTGGACCACCCGCCCCCCTTCCATGATGGCGATCCGGTCCCCGATCCTGAGGGCCTCGTCAAGATCATGGGAGATAAAAACAATGGTTCTGGAGTGATCTTCCTGGAGCTTGAGCAGTTCATCCTGCATCTCGGTACGGATCAGCGGGTCCAGTGCGGAAAACGCTTCATCCATGAGCATGATATCCGGATCAACGGCTAGACCGCGCGCAAGGCCCACACGCTGCTGCATGCCGCCGGACAATTGTGCGGGGTACTGGTCCTCCCATCCTTCCAGGCCGACCTGGCTGAGCGCTTCCATGGCCCGTTCGGTTTGTTTGGCTTTGCTTTCGCCAGCCAGTTCGAGCCCGAACGCAGCGTTTTCCAGAACGGTCTGGTGCGGCATTAACGCAAAGGATTGAAAGACCATGCTCATGTGCTTGAGCCGGAACTGGACGAGTTCATCCCGATCCATTTTTGTGATTTCTTTTTCGTTAATGTGAACCTGGCCGGCAGAGGGTTCAATCAGGCGGTTAAGCATCCTGACCAGGGTGGATTTGCCTGATCCGGAAAGGCCCATGACCACAAAGATCTCTCCTTCTTCAATGACAAAGTCGGCATTATTGACCCCGACAGTCATGCCGGTTTTTTCAAGGACAGACTCTTTGTCTTCTCCTGCTTCGATCATCCGGATGGCTTTTTTGGGGTCAGAGCCAAAGATTTTATAGAGGCTGCTGATTTTTATCTTTTCCATGCACTTCCTTTTTGTATTGTTTTTCAAAAATCGCA
>CAZLNA010000467.1:0-2036 GCA_964560485.1 uncultured Desulfobacula sp.
ATATATTTTACATCCTGGTTCTCCACCATCTCAAACTCGCCTGCCACCCGGCATGAGACCAGCGGGTTGACAAAATTCCCGCCAATATCGAGCGGCGCATTGGCCTGGGCAATGGGATGCTCTTTTTCTTCAAAAGCCGAAAGGTGCTGAATCTCTGAGGAGGCATTACCTTCACCGACAATCCTGAACGGCGTCTCGATAAACCCGAAGTCATTGACCCGGGCATAGGTGCAAAGGGAGACAATCAGCCCGATGTTCGGCCCTTCAGGGGTCTCAATCGGACAAATCCGGCCGTAATGGGACGGATGAACGTCACGGACTTCAAACCCGGCCCGTTCACGGGTCAGACCGCCAGGCCCCAGAGCTGAAAGCCGCCGCTTATGTGTGGTTTCAGAAAGGGGGTTGGTCTGGTCCATAAACTGGGAGAGCTGGGATGTCCCGAAAAACTCCCTGACAACGGCAGAAACCGGTTTGGGATTGATCAGGTCGTGGGGCATCATGGCATCCACTTCCTGCATGGACATCTTTTCTTTAATGGCCCGCTCCATTCTCACCAGCCCGATGCGGTAGTGATTTTCCAGGAGTTCGCCAACTGCCCGGACCCTTCTGTTACCCAGATGGTCAATATCATCCACCTGACCCTGGGTATCCTTAAGCTCAATCAGGGTTGATGCGGTGAGCAGGACATCCTCTTTTCTCAGGGTTTTGACATCAATTTTTGTATCAACGCCGAGCCGGTGGTTCATCTTGAGCCGGCCGACCTTGGACAGATCATAATAGGCCTGTCTGAAAAAAAGGTGATCAATAAAATCCTGGGCAACCTCAATCGTTGCCGGATTACCCGGACGAAGCCTGCGGTAAATATCCATCAGAGCTTCTTCCTTGGTTTCAATCCGGTCTGAAACAAGGGTTTTTCTCATGGAATCAGAGCTTCGCGGCGTGACATAAAGGGTATCAAATGCCTTTAGCCCTTTTTCGCTGATAAGTTCAAGCGTCTCTTCAGTCAGGGTCTCTCCTGCCTTGAATAATACGCCGTCACCTTCCGGGTCCATGATGTTTCTGGCAAATGACTGGCCGATCAGTTCGGTATCAAGAATCGGGATATAGTCCAGGCCGTCTTCAGCAAGCTGTTTGAGTGCCCGTTTTGTATACATCCGGCCCTGTTTGACCACCACCTCTTTGCTTTTCGGTGACTTGATGTCAAAGTTGGCCCGTGTGCGCTGCAGGTGTTCCGGGACAAATGCCTTGAAATAAGACCCTTTCTTTTTGACTATTTTTTCAGCCGTGTAAAAGAAATCGAGGATATCCTCGCTGGTATACCCGAACGCTTTGAATAAGATGGTGACCGGAAATTTTCTGCGCCGGTCGATCCGTATGAAAACTATATCCTTGGCATCGATTTCCATATCGATCCAGGATCCGCGAACCGGAATCACCCTGGCATTATATATAATTTTGCCTGAAGAATAATTCTTACCTTTATCATGGTCGAAAAACACACCGCTGGAACGATGCAGCTGACTGACAACGGCCCGTTCGGTTCCGTTGATGATAAACGTCCCTCTCCGGGTCATCAGCGGGATGGTGCCAAAGTAAATCTCCTGCTCCTTGATATCCCGGATGGTTGACATGTCGCTGTCTTTGTCGTGCTCATATACCACCAGCCTGACCTTGATATTCACAGGAATATCATAGGTCATTCCCCGGGAAGTACATTCTTTCATGGAATGCTTTGATTCGCCGAAAGAATACGAGACATATTCCAAAGAAGAGGTGTCGGTGAAATCCTTGATGGGAAATACCGATTTAAATACCGCATGAAGCCCTTTTTCTTCCCTTTCTTCCGGCGGGACATCTCTTTGCAGAAAGCTTTCATAAGAATCTCTCTGCATCCCTATCAAGTCAGGGATATCAATGATTTTGCTTCTGCTGCCAAATTCTTTTCTGATACGTTTGTTCGTCAAAAGACTTCCGGTCATGTTTTCTCCCAGTGTGAGTTTTTCCAACCGTAAAAGCGGAGACATGGCACCATTGCC
>CAZLNA010000468.1:0-2033 GCA_964560485.1 uncultured Desulfobacula sp.
TGCTGTGGGTCGTGCTTTGTGGTACTTTTTTCTTTTTATCCACTGCCCTTACCCTGGCCTTATCCGTCCTGATAAAGGCGCTGGAGGTCTCCGGACGGGAATTCAGAACCCTGATTAAAAATACCTCAGACATTATCTGGACTGCGGACAGGCAGATGGATATCACATTCATCAACTCTGCCGCCACCCAGATCCTGGGATTTACAAGAGAAGAATTAACCGGCCGGCCGCTGGCTGCTATCACCGGACTGACTGATCAGCAGCTTCTGGACTGGTTGTCCCAATCGGACGCTCCGCCGCTGGAATCGAGAACCCGGCACAGAAACGGGACTTTTGTAGATATTGAACTTACCGGTTCAGCTGTTCGATATTTCTCAGGTTCCGGGCATGACTTCCAGGGACAGATCAGGGATATCTCACAAAAAAAGATCCAGGAGCAGGAAGAAGAAAAAATACGTGAAAAGCAGGCACAGCTGGAAAAACTTAAAATGCTCGGTATTCTGGCCGGGAGCGTAGCCCATGATCTGAACAATACGCTTTCAGGCATCGCCACCTATCCTGAAATCCTGATGATGAACGATCAACTTGACCCTGAAACCCGTAAAGGCCTGTCCATTATCAGAGATACCGGACAAAAGGCCTCTGCTGTGGTCAGTGATCTGCTCACGGTTTCCCGCGGTTCAAGTGCGGAAATGGAAATAATCAATATCAACGATGTCATTGAGCGATACACAGACGCACCTGATTTTAAAGAGATACAACAGCAGTTTCCTCAAGTGACTGTGGATTTCCTTCTTGAGCCGGAACTGCTGAATATTCAAGGCTCGTATATTCATCTTGAAAAAATCATCATGAACCTGATCCTTAACGGTGTTGAAGAAGTGGATGCGCGAAAGAACGGAACGGTTCATGTTTTTACAGAAAACAGCTATTTTGATGCCTCCATGCCAGGCCATGAATCGGTTGAACCGGGAGAATACGTTGTGCTGCAGGTCCGGGACAACGGCAGCGGCATTGATCCTGCCTTTGTTAAAAAAATATTTGATCCTTTTTTTACCCAGAAAGAAATGGGGAAAAGCGGCACAGGGTTAGGGCTGACCGTGGTCTGGAATGCGGTCCAGGATCATGGCGGTTACATCTTTGTTCACTCGGACAGCAGCGGTACCCGATTTGAGCTTCTTTTCCCGGCCATCCGACAGCCCGTGGCACCAAGGAAAGAAGACGTGTCATTTGAAGAAATCAGGGGACAAGGAGAATTCATTCTGGTGGTGGATGACCTGATCGAACAGCAGAATATAGCCCTGACCATCCTTGACAGCCTTGGATATCGGGCCAAAGCCGTAAACACCGGGCAGGAAGCTGTCTCTTTTATCAAATCCCAGCCTGTGGACCTGGTCATCCTCGACATGATCATGGCCCCATCCATCAGTGGACTAGAAACCTACCGCCGGATCAAGGAAATCAGCCCGGGTCAGAAAGCTGTCATTGCCAGTGGTTACGCCGTTTCCGAGGATGTCACACAAGCCCAGGCCATAGGGGCAGGCAGTTTTGTCAAAAAACCGTATACCGTGCTTGAAATGGGAATCGCCATAAAAGAGGAGCTTGAAAAATAATGCAGATCCTTAACACCACATCACAGATGCAGTCCTGGTCGATTGAAAAGAAAAAACGGGGCCGGTCCATCAGCTTTGTCCCTACCATGGGTTTTCTTCACCAGGGCCATGTCTCTTTGCTTGAAATCGGAAAACCGCTTTGTGATGAACTGGTCTTGTCCATCTTTGTCAACCCGATCCAGTTTGGTGCAAACGAAGACCTCGACAAATACCCCTCAGATATTGAAAGAGACCTGGCCCTGGCTGAAAAGGCAGGCGTGACAGCTGTTTTCCTCCCGGACAAGAGCCAGATATATCCGGAGCGCTTTCAGACTGAAATCAGGCTCCAGCAGCTGCCCAACCATTTGTGCGGCCAGTTCAGGCCCGGCCATTTTGCAGGCGTTGCCACAGTGGTGACCAAGCTGTTCAATATTGTTATGC
>CAZLNA010000469.1:0-2033 GCA_964560485.1 uncultured Desulfobacula sp.
ACACAATCAAAATAGACGCATAAACGACTTATCCGGACCACAAATATCCGCCCAGTCCGACACCTTAACAATAAATTACAAAAACAAACTATAAAAATAATAAAATTACAAAATTGTTTTGTATAAATTTCATTTTTGAAACAAAGGCAGCAAATTCTCCCTGCATGAAATAAAGTTTCTTTTAATTAAATTAAAATAAATTTCAGATAGTTAAAAATAAATTTATAAAAATTATGCCCCATGGCATCTGTTTTGCTCTATTAATTTGCAACTTTTGAAAGACAACCAAACAAAAAGGGCAATGACATGAAAAAAATTTTAGCAGTAATAAAACCTTTCAAATTAGACGAGGTAAAGGACGCACTCAGTGCCATTGACATAAAAGGCATGACGGTTTCCGAGGTTAAGGGATTCGGCCGCCAGAAAGGCCATAAAGAAATATACAGGGGCGCTGAATATGAGACCGATTTCATCCCCAAAGTCGAACTGAAAATCGCTGTGGATGATGACATGGCCCAGACGGTCGTGGGCACCATCGTCAGCACGGCATGCACCGGAAAAATTGGTGACGGCAAAATATTTATCCTGCCCATGGAGAACGCCGTGCGAATCAGAACCGGTGAAGCCGGAGTGGAAGCCCTATAACAACACGCCAATAAATGATTAACCAAATATATGGAGAACGCAAAATGAAAACAAACCTGTTCAACCACCGATTTATCCGGTTTTTATCCGTCATCACCATCATGGCCCTCGGCATGGTCACCTGGCAGGCCAATACGGTTCACGCCGCAGATGACACCGCGGTTTCTGCCGCCATCGCCACCTATGACGCCGCCCTGTTCCAGGGAAAAACCCAGGCTGAAATCCGGGCCGAACTGCCGGTCTCTGGAGCCTACAGAGATGAAACCTCCCCGATTGAAGAAGAAGTGGCTGTCACGGTCGGCGGAGAAACCGTCACCACAAACATTGTCCGGTATCTCACCGAAATGGAAATCTTTCAGTACCGCGGCGACATATTATGGACCTGCATTGCCGCCTTTCTGGTCTTTCTCATGCAGGCCGGATTTGCCATGCTCGAGTCGGGATTTACCAGGGCAAAAAACGCCGTGAATATCATGATGAAGAATATCATGGATTTCTGCATCGGCACCATAGCCTTTTTGGTCATCGGCTTTCATCTCATGTTTGCCGGCCCGGATGAATCTCTTTTCTTTTTAGGCTCCACATCCGCCACCCAGTGGGGATTCCCATTCTGGCTGTTCCAGTGTGTCTTTGCCGCCACCACCGCCACCATCGTTTCCGGGGGTGTGGCCGAACGGACCAAATTCACCGGATACATCGCCTACAGCATCGTGATCTGCGCATTCATCTACCCGATGTTTGGCGGATGGGCGTGGGGCAGCCTGCTGGACGGCAATGGCTGGCTTGAGGGCGTCCTTGGTATTGGATTTTATGATTTTGCCGGGTCAACCGTGGTTCACTCCATCGGTGGATGGCTGGCACTGGCCGGCGCCATCGTGATCGGTCCAAGGATCGGCAAATTTGATAAAAACGGAAATCCCAGAGCCATCCCGGGCCACAATCTCCCCTTTGCAGTGATCGGCGGATTCCTGCTGTGGCTCGGGTGGTTCGGGTTCAATCCGGGAAGTACCACCACATTTGACGGCAACCTGGCCCGCATCGCTGTCATGACCAATATTGCAGGCGCAGCCGGCGGTATCGGAGCCATGGCAACCGTATGGATGCTGTTTAAAAAACCGGATGTCGGTATGACCGTGAATGGTTTCCTGGCCGGCATGGTGGCCATCTGCACCGCGGTCGATGTGGTTTCTGCCGGATCCGCACTGATCATCGGTCTTGTGGGTGGCGTACTGGTCGTGTTCAGTGTCCTGTTCATCGAGAAAACCCTTAAAATTGATGATCCGGTGGGCTGCATCTCGGTCCATGGTGTCTGCGGCGCCTGGGGAACCCTGTCATACGCATTCTTCGGTGTGGAGTCCTTTTCCTTTAAAGTACTCTCCGCACAGTTG
>CAZLNA010000470.1:0-2032 GCA_964560485.1 uncultured Desulfobacula sp.
ATCCACGACTGCGGATCGCGGATCATGATTGAAGTCGCTGGAAACCAGATACTGTTCACTGACGCCGAGCACCCCTTTCAAACCCTTTTCTGACGCCTGCTGCAGCGCTTTATTCACCATGTTCACAGTGGTGTCGGTGTTGACCAGCAGGGTAATATCCATAATCGAAACATTGGTGGTGGGGACCCGAATGGCAAGGGTCTCAAACCTTCCGGCCATGGCCGGCAGGATCTTGGCAATGCCTTTTTCAAGGGCTGTGTTAACCGGAATAATCGATTGCAGTGCAGACCGGGTCTTTCTCAGATCCGGGTTATACGCATCAATCACAGGCTGATCATGCATGGCTGAATGAATGGTGGTCACAGAACCGCTCTCTATGCCAAACGCCTGATCAAGCACATAAAGAACAGGAATCAGGCAGTTTGAAGTGCAGGATGCATTTGAAATAATGGTATCAGAAGGTGCAAGGGTTTGATGATTCACCCCATAGACAATGGTCGCATCCATGGTATCAGACCCGGGCTGGGAAAAAATCACTTTGCCAGCGCCAGAGAGCAGGTGAAGTTCTGCTGCCTGCCGGTCACTGAACACACCGGTGCAGTCCAGAACTGCATCAATCCCCAGATCTTTCCAGGGCAGATTGACAATATTGGTTTCCTGATAAATCCGGATGCGGTCCTGTTTGATGACCAGTTCTGACGGACCGCACTCCAGCGGGATGGAAAAACGGCCATGGGTCGAATCGTACTTGGTCAGATGGCATACTGTCTGAGGATCTGCCACCTCGTTGATGGCTGCCAGCCGTATCCGGTCTGAGTAGAAATCTGATTCATACAGGGCGCGGGTCACGCACCGGCCGATCCGGCCGTAGCCATTAATTGCGATAACGATTTTCTGATTCACGCCTTAACTTCCTTCTCACTAATTCCAGTGCATTTCTGCCTGAGATTTTTATACCATACTCAGGCCCTTTAATTAATCTTATTTTCAACCGTTTCAAACTTACAGGAAAGGCGGGCAAAGCAGATTGACCTCATCTGCTTTCCTGTTATATACTCTGGCCAGTCATATTTTCTATGTTAATTCAATTCACGAATGATGAAAAGGATGAGTCACCATGACTTCAAACGCGGTCTTGTTTGCCTTTGGACTGACCCTGTTCGCAGGACTTGCCACAGGTGTCGGAAGTGCGCTGGCCTTTTTTGCAAAAAAAACCAATAAAGGTTTTTTATCGATCGCATTGGGTTTTTCCGCCGGTGTGATGATCTATGTGTCCATGGTTGAAATCTTTGTCAAGGCCAGGGATGCCCTGGAAAATGCGTTCGGTCCGACCAAGGGCTATTGGTGGACCACGATTGCGTTTTTTGCCGGCATTCTTCTCATCGGTTTGATCGACCGGCTGGTCCCTTCCTTTGAAAACCCCCATGAGGCAAGAGCTGTTGAAGATATGGATGAAGAACAAGGAAAGAAGAAAGCGCTCCTGAGAATGGGCCTTTTTTCAGCCCTGGCCATTGCCATCCACAACTTTCCGGAGGGGCTTGCCACATTTACCGGCGCCCTTTCTGATCCAACCCTGGGGATCAGTATCGCCGTGGCCATTGCCATCCACAATATCCCGGAAGGAATAGCTGTTTCCGTCCCTATTTACTATGCCACAGGCAGCAGAAAAAAGGCGTTTTTCTATTCCTTTCTCTCCGGTCTTTCAGAGCCTGTGGGTGCCCTGGTGGGATATGGTCTTTTTTACAAATATTTTAATGACGTGACCTTTGGCCTTTTATTTGCTGGTGTGGCCGGCATCATGGTTTTCATATCCCTGGATGAACTGCTGCCCACTGCACAAAAATACGGGGAACATCATCTTGCCATTTACGGTCTGATCATCGGAATGGCGGTGATGGCTGTGAGTCTGCTTCTGTTTGCCTGACGGGCAGGTCTGGTTCCGGCAGATTCTGCAACGATCCTGGGAGCAGTTTTCACCCGTTTTTTTCTCTCCCCACAATAGCATTGTGTTAGATAGAGGACAGTGATAACA
>CAZLNA010000471.1:0-2032 GCA_964560485.1 uncultured Desulfobacula sp.
TTGAAGGCCCGAACACAGCAGGTTATCTCATGCCCAGGGAACGGTCTGTGGATATTGATACCCTCACCGATTTCAAACTGGCCCGGTTCTACCTTGACCAGGCCCGGGAAGAAACCGCAGCAGAAGATGAATAAGGACGATATCATGATACAGGGCGAGCACCTCTTTCTGCGCCAGGTCTGTGAAACAGATGTCAATGATGCCTACCACGGCTGGCTCAACGACCCTGAGGTCAACCAGTACCTTGAAGTCCGGCACGCGCCCGTGTCCAAACAAGAGATTCTCGACTATGTCTCCGCTCTTAAGGAACGTGAGGATGTCTTTTTCATGGCGATCTGCATGCAATCAGACCGCCGCCATATCGGCAATATCAAGATCGGGCCGGTTCACCCGATCCACAGGTTTGCCGAGATCAGCATTGTGATCGGCGATAAAACCTGCTGGGGCAGGGGGCTGGGCAGCCAGGCCCTTAAGCTGGCTGCAGAGTTCGCCTTTACCATGGCAGGGGTGCATAAGCTTTTTGCCGGCCTGTATGAGAACAACACGGGGTCATACAAGGCCTTTTTACAGGCAGGATTCCAGAAAGAAGGCGTCTTTTGCCAGATGCGGCTGCATCAGGGCCGGTATGTGGACCAGATCATGATGGGGCGGGTCAAAGGGGAGCTGTCATGAAACTGGAAAAGCACCTGATCGTGGGGCTGGGATCCATCGGGAAAAAGCATGCCCAGGTGCTGCGCGATCATGAGCAGATCATTGCCGGTGTCGATCCATATTCAAAAGAAAAATTCGAATTTGAATGTTTTTCATCCCTGGACCAGGGCCTGGACTGGCAGCCGGACATGGTCTGGCTCTGCACACCGACCCAGAACCATGCAATAGATGCCTGCACCATCATAGAAAAAGGGATTCCGCTTTTTATTGAAAAACCGGTGGCCCACACCCTGGCGCATGCCCATCAGATCCTGGCTGCATACGAGCAGCAGAACCGACCTTCACCGGTCTGGGTGGGGTGCAACATGCGGTATCATCCGGCAGTAAGGGAATTGAAACGTCAGCTTGAAAAGGGGTGTATCGGTGCTCCCCTGATCATTAAGATCCATTTTTCCCACTGGCTGCCCAATATGCGGCCGGGAACGGATTACCGCAGGACCTATGCCGCTCAAAAAGAGGGCGGCGGCATTATCCTTGATGATATCCATGATATCGATCTTGCCTGCTGGCTTGCCGGTTCCGGCGGTACTGCTGCCGGGTGCCATGCCAGCAGCGGGGCGCTTGAAATGGCAGCAGAGGATGTCGCCTTTATTGCTATCCGGCATGATAACCGGGTCATGTCCATGATTCACATGGATTATCTGCGCCAGAACAAATCAAGGGGGATTGAAATCATCGGCCGGGACGGCACGCTTGAGTGGCGAAGCCTGGGCAAAAATCCGGAAGAGGCGGTCATCAAGTTGTTCAAGGGGAACGAGACCCCGGAACAGGTGATCTGGAAAGCGTCCCTCTCCCCGGGCGGCGACATGTTTGACCGGCAGTTTAAAGCCATACAGGAACAGTTCAATAATCCGGAAAATTTTAAAACAGGCCTCAGCCAAGGCATTGACGCCCTGGCACTGGCCATGAAAGTGAAAACGCAATGAACATGAGCCAATTGATTCAACAGGGGGTGACCGCCCAGCAGCAGCAAGATTTTCAGACAGCAGAGCAGTGCTACCGCCAGGTGCTTGAACAGAATCCGGACCATCCGGACGCCATCCATTTCATGGGGGTTCTCGCCTATCAGGTGGGCAACTACGAGGCAGCCCACGCCTATATCTCCAGGGCGATTGAACTCCTCCCGGAAAACGATGCCTGCTACAACAACATGGGCAATCTTTACCAGGTACAGAATGATTACCAGGCTGCCATCCCCTGGTATGAGAAAACCATTGCGCTGAACCCGGACAAGCGGGAAGCCTATAATAACCTGGGCGTGGCCTATACCAGGATCGGAGAATACAGGAAAGCCGGATTCAACCTGGAACATGCCATTGAG
>CAZLNA010000472.1:0-2032 GCA_964560485.1 uncultured Desulfobacula sp.
ACCTGGACCCACATGAACGCGCCCCAGGAAGCCATGGACAAAGCCATCAAACTTGTCCAGATCGGTATCAGCGGCGTGAGAATGAGCCGGCCCCTGCCGGACAACACGCTTCCCATGAGCCAGAACGCTCTGGTAGTGGGCGGCGGCGTCACTGGCATGACCTCTGCACTCCGCCTGGCCGACCAGGGGATCAAGGTCTTTCTGGTGGAACGGGCACCCACCCTGGGCGGTATTGCACGGGGCATCAAGAAAACCATTGAAGGCGGCGATGTCGGCGCCTATGTGGAATCTTTGATTGAAAAAACCCAGCAGAATGAAAACATCCAGGTCCTGACCCGGTCGATCATTGTTGATCATGACGGCATGCCCGGACTCTTCACCACCGGTATCCAGACCGGACCGAGAATGACCTACCTTAAAATTGAACACGCTGTCACCATACTCGCCACAGGCGCCCTGCCCAACCGGCCTGCGGAATACCTTCTCGGGCAGAACAGCAAGGTGGTTACCCAGATTGACCTTGACACGGTGATCGAAGAGACCCCGGATACCGTCAAAGATTGGGAACAGATCGTCATGATCCAGTGTGCCGGCTCCAGGGAGCCGGATAACCCGAACTGCTCACGGATCTGCTGTCAGGCAGCCATCAAGAATGCTTTAAGGATCAAGGAAATCAATCCTGATGCCCAGATCTTTATCCTCTACAGGGATATCCGCACCTATGGGTTTCAGGAAGATTATTACAGGGAAGCCAGAAACAAGGACATCAAATTTGTCCGGTTCACCACTGACAGCAAACCTGTGGTCAGTGAAGAAAACGGTACCCTCTCAGTGACTGTCACCGATATGATCCTGGGCAGCCCCATCTGTATCGAAACCGATTGTCTCGCATTGAGCACCGGATTTATAGCAGATGATGAAACCACGGAAGATCTTTCACTGCTCTTCCATCTGCCCCGGACCACAGACAACTACTTCCTGGAGGACCATGTCAAGCTCAGACCGGTTGACATGTCCCAGCGCGGCTTTTTTGTCGCAGGCACGGCCCACTCGCCCAAAACCATCCGGGAAAGCGTTACCCAGGCCCAGGCAGCCGCAGGAAGGGCCCTTACCCTGCTGGCCAAAAAAGAAATCAACCTCGGGGCATCTGTCGCCCGCGTGGACGGCAATCGCTGCGCATCCTGCCTTGTCTGCGTGAGGGCATGCCCATTTAATATACCGTTCATCAATGCTGAAGGCTACTCCCAGATTGACCCGGCCAAGTGTCACGGCTGCGGTATCTGTGCTGCAGACTGCCCGGCCAAGGCCATTCAGCTTCTCACTTATGAAGATGATCAGATAATGGCCAAATTAGACGGCTTGTTTGAAAGGGGATAACAATGAAAGACTTTGAACCTGAAATTGTAGCATTCTGCTGCCATTACTGCGCTTATACCGCTGCAGACATGGCCGGCAGTAAACGCATCAGCTACCCGGCCAACGTAAAAATCATCCGTGTGCCCTGTACCGGAAAAGTGGATGCCATCCACATCCTGAAGGCGCTCGAAAAAGGCGCGGACGGTGTTTATGTAGCAGGCTGCCTTGAAGGCGACTGCCATTTTAAAAACGGCAATACCCGGGCCAGTCACCGGGTGGCATACGTGCAAAAATATTTAAACGATCTTGGGTGGGAAACCGACCGCATTGCCATGATCAACATGTCCGCAGGAATGGGGGAACGTTTTGCCCAGACTGCAAAAGACTTTACCCAAAGCATCAGGCAGCTTGGACCGAACCCCATTAAAACCGCTTCAAAAAATGAATCCGCGGTTTAACCATGAAAATTTCTGGAGACAATTAAGATGATAACAGCAGAACAAAAACCATTAGCAGAAATCGTGAATTATATTTCACCGCACCAGCGCATCCTTCTGGTCGGCTGCAACGAATGTGTCACCGTCTGTGCAGCCGGCGGTAAAAAAGAAGTGGGCATCCTTGCATCTGTCCTTCACCTGCACTTTCTCAAGCAGGGACGCACACTCGATATCCAGGA
>CAZLNA010000473.1:0-2030 GCA_964560485.1 uncultured Desulfobacula sp.
GCAGCGCTTTCATAGAGTTTATTGGCATGTATGTCCAGTACGTTCTCAAGGCTGATGTCACCGGCCTGAGAAGAAGATAAAACCCTGTCCATAAGGCTCAACGCATCCCGGATGGATCCGTCAGCTTCCTGGGCAATCAGCTCAAGTCCTGAAGCACTGATATTGAAGCCTTCTTTGACAGCGAGGGTGTTCAGGTGGTCTGCAATCATGGGCAGATTGATTCTGTTCAGGTCATGACGCTGACACCGTGAAAGAATGGTGGCCGGAATCTTGTGTACCTCAGTGGTCGCAAAAATAAACATGACATGGTCCGGCGGTTCTTCCAGCGTCTTTAACAGTGCGTTAAATGCCGCATTGGAAAGCATGTGGACTTCATCAATGATATAGATTTTTAGAAGGGACGCGCTGGGACGATAGGTGACGTTTTCTCTGAGCTCTCTGATCTGGTCCACACTGTTGTTGGATGCACCGTCAATTTCAAAAACATCTGCGCAATGACCGGATGTGATATCTTTGCAGATCTGACACGTGTTGCACGGAACCGGTGCAGGGCCTGATCGGCAGTTCATGGCTTTGGCCAGGATTCTTGCGATGGTTGTTTTTCCGGTTCCTCTCGGACCGGTAAAGAGCATGGCATGGGCAACACGGCTGGAGCGGATGGCATTGGTGAGGGTTGTGGTGACATGGGACTGACCCACGACGTCCTCAAACGTCTGGGGCCGGTATTTGAGCGCTAAAACTTGGTAAGACATTTTCCCCGGCATGTTCAGCCTTGTCAGTGGCGGAGAGGGAGGGATTCGAACCCTCGGTACCCGGTTAGGATACACACGCTTTCCAGGCGTGCACCTTCAGCCATCTCGGTCACCTCTCCGCATTAAAATATTCAAGGCAAAATAGTATCTTTTTGTCATTGTGTCAAGTTTTAAACTCAGGAACGGGCGATGCCTTATCCGTCAGTTGCTCTGTATCGTCAATGCCGGCAGGACGGTGAATGAGGCGGCCGGCTGTTTGGCAGCAGAGAGGATGACCCGTCTGGCAGGCTGGCTGGGATGGGTAAGGATAAATTGAAGAGATACTGGATGGAAGTTGTTTTTTTGCATGGCAGCCTCAAGATCGTCGCACCGGTCGGCGGGCAGGATGACCATCAGCCGTCCGTTTTTGCTCAGGAGGCGATCCGCTGCCTGGAACAGCTGGTCGAGATTGAGATAGAGTTCATGCCTGGCCACGGCTTTGACAGGATCAGGGTTCAGCCGGCCGGTATCTTTCTTTTTGTAGGGCGGATTGGATATTAAAAGGTCAGACAGGCTGTTCAGGTCCTCTGCTGTGACGTGATTGATATCCCTGCAGATCAGTGAAACCTGTTTGTCAAGATGGTTCAGCAGGGTGTTCTGACGGGCAAAGGCAAAGAGTTCCGGCTGGATTTCGATACCGGTAATCTGAAGATCGGGAAATTTTTTGGCCAGAATCAGGGAGATAACGCCACAGCCGCAGCCGGCATCGATAACCGTCCGGATGCCGGCAGGGTTCACCTGGCTGGCCAGGACAAGTGAATCCATTGAAAATCGATAGCCTTTGTCCGGCTGCTTGAGTATCAAATCCTCTGGCAGGAGATTTGGGTCAGGAGAGAATTTTTCCAATTTTAAATCGGATTTGTTTGACCAGTTTCTGATCCAGATGCTTGTTCAGATTGGCAATGATATCATTTTCAAGGAATTTGAGCTGGTGTATCCACGAAGAACTGGACACATTGACCAGAAGAAGGCCGTCTTTAAAGGAATCGGGTTTTGCGTTCATCGCAATCGGTTTGCCGACGGCCTGGTCCCATATGTCCCAGATCCGTGTCATCTCAGTATCCATGGCCGGCCGGTAGCGGCCAATGGCTGAGTTCAGGATGTCACTGATGTGGATTAAGCGGCTTTTTTTGTCTTTTTCTTTTGCCATTTGCATGCCGAATTCATTGTTTTGAATCACTTCATATCCTCATACCATATTATAAGGTTTAAAACAGCATTTAATTAAGCCTGCAGGTT
>CAZLNA010000474.1:0-2019 GCA_964560485.1 uncultured Desulfobacula sp.
TTATCTCACTGGCCGGGGTGGTGGTGAACAATGCCATTGTGCTTATTGACTACACCAATAAACTCCGGGCCAAGGGCATGGCCCTGCACGACGCCGTGATCTCGGCCGGCGCAACAAGACTCAGGCCGGTGATGCTGACCGCTGTCACCACCATTCTGGGTCTTCTGCCCATGGTGACGGGTGTGAGCTATGACTTTCATGTCATGGCCTTTTCCATGGCTTCGGAATCCAGCCAGTGGTGGCGGTCCATGGCCATTGTGGTGATCTTCGGACTGGCCATTGCCACCATTCTCACCCTGGTGGTGGTGCCCACGCTCTATGTGCTCATCGAAGAGATCAAACAGGCGGCCGGCCGGGCGGCCAGGCGGATCCAGTCCATCCTTCCGGGCACCTGAAATCCCGCTGGGACTCGGTACAGCCTTCATTGTGGCCCTTTTCTGCCGGCCGGGAAACGGCCCGCTCCGGCCGGCACCCCCCAGCCGGCGGCCATGGCCTGTAAGCAGCAGCAGGGGGCGTATTTATAAAAGCTGATAATCCATCAGGTTAAAAACCCAGGTCAGTCCGATAAACAGATTCCATCCGATGATGCCGGCAATCACGCCTGATCCCGCTGACAGGATGACAATGCCGATAAGGGCGGCCGGTCTGACGTCTGCAGTGCCGGGCTTCTGTTTTTCAGAAGCGGTCTTCTTTTTATTAAAAATGAGCATGATGAGCCTGAAGACCAGAAAAGGACATACGATGACCTGAACAAGGCCATAAAAAAAGACCAGGGGGCCGATGGAGCCCAATGGCAGCAGTCTGAATAACAGACACAGGCAGAGGGGTATTCCCAGAAGAAGAATGGGTAATTCAACATATCTGACATCGTTTTTCATGCTGCGGGGTCCTGCGGTTCATCGTTCAAGGCCAAATCAGGCCGGGGGAAAAGATTCATCAATGATACACCCGTTTCAGAACCGTGGGGACCGGTACCTTTTTTTCACTTAACGATGCATTCCATCCAACGGCCTTTAATGCACAGTATTCAACAATAAGCTGACCCTTCTCCCAGTAGATATTCTCCACTTCGCAATGATCAAATGTTATGGGTGCAGGGGCTTTTGGAAACGCTGCCGCGTCTGATGGATAGATTACAATTGACAGGGACGGGGCCGGATCATTCATGGGATCATGCAGTGCCCCATATGTTTTGATAAGATGTGCCGTCATGTTTACCTGGGGCAATGCCACGCTTCGCAGAACCTCCCTTTTAACGACAAAATCCTTTTGATGCTGAACCAGACTGACCACGAGGGCAAAGAAAAACAAGGCATACCCTGTCCGGTAGGCATACTGTCTGATTTTTCGGTATATTTTTTCATTATCTCTGATGTCGTAATGATCGATTATGTAATTTGCCGCATAGACAACTAAACAGATTGCAGCAAACAGCATGATTGTGGCGGAAATGCCATAAAGCGCCAATGTCCCTCTCCTGGCAGGAAGGATGAGTCTGCCTTTTATCAGACCATGGATCACATAGGGCAATGACAGTGACAGAATTATAAGCTGGATTCTCTCAAATATCGATAACCGGTTTGGCGTATATGTTTCACCCAGCTTACCGCTGCAGATATCTGAGATTGGCGTGGCCATGGCATCTTTCTTCCTGTTGATGACAGCGGCCAGTTGTTCACGGTTGTATTCCAGCTGGCCAAGGCTGATCTGCAGGGTGTTTTTTTTGCCAATGATATCCATGAATTTTGCTTTTAAACTGACTTTTGAAATATCGGCATACCGAATTTCTTCCTTGCCTCGATGCCTGTAAATGATTCTGTCATCCGTTAACAGCAGGATTGGTGTTTTTCTGGTTAACCGTTTATACGCGACAGCGATACAGATTAATCCTGGCGGAATAAAGATCGCCGACAGAATAACCAGCACACCGGCGTTGCCCTTATTCATCCCGGCTGACAGCAGCGTGCCGGATATAAAAACCAGGAAGACCGCCACCAGGAACAGACCCAATAGTAATAC
>CAZLNA010000475.1:0-2017 GCA_964560485.1 uncultured Desulfobacula sp.
AGAGAGTGCCGTGCCACTTGTTATAAAAGAAGATGGAAGCCTGTGCATTAAAGGCCTTTTGACTGTCAACCGCCTGCACCAGGCAGGTTTCGGGCACATATACCACACATGCGTCAGAAGCATATTCCTTTTGTGTTCTCAGGCAGAGATCCATGAATGCATAAAGGCCTGACTGAAGGCAGAACCCGCCCAGAGAAAAAAAGGTTTCCCGCTCAAGGGCGAGAAAGTCGTTCACCATCTGAAAGGGCCGCTCGATATTTGCACTGGGAAAATTTCCGTCGAGATGAAGATAGGCAGATACCGGCTGGTTGTTGATATCCACCACCATGCCGGCATGGACAATATTCTTGAACCGGTTGATGATTTTGGCACCGAAGATCCGGGTGTCCGGATGTTTCTTCATGCTGGCTGAAAGGCTGTTCAGCCATTTTGGCACCGGAATCAGGGGGGCGGCAAAAAAGGCGAGGGTCTGGCCCGAGGCTTTGAGGGCCGCCTGGTTCATCATCTCCCATAAAGAGGTCGCTTCCGGCTGATTCAGGATGATCACATCCCCTTCCAGGGAGTCGAGGATGGTTGAAATTTCCGGGTCCGGATGGTCAGGCGCAATCAGGATGACTTCAAATTCGCCAGCTCCTTCAGAATTGACAGCAACAGCCTCCAGCTGGGTCAGCAGCACCTGGGGGGTGTCGCATACCGGCAGGATCAGCGACCATTTTTTTTCTGCCGGAGTGTCAGATGTCAGAGGAGGGTGGCCCTGATGGGTGTTGGCCAGGATCGCTTTTTCAAATATAGCGATGACCCGGTCGCTGACATTTTCAAGATCGTGCAGTTCGTTTCTCAGGTAGGTGGATATGTTTCCGGCCGGAATCTGGCCGGAAAAATTCATCTCCTGCTCCACGGCCTCTCCGAATTTTGCAGGTGTCAGGCCGAGGGCCACGTTCAGGTCCACAAATGAGTAGGGGACGGTATCCACAATCGGCACGTCAAGCTGTACCAGGGGTTTGCCAAAGGCAATGGATTCAATGCCGGTGGTGCTCGGCTGGACCAGAACGCAGACGTCACTGGCGGAGATCAGATCATAGGTACTTTCTTCTGAATGGATAAATATTGTGTTCTGCCGGTCTTGTGGTTGTATTTTGTCCACCCATTTTTCCGTCTGGAGCAGCCGGGAAGCCGGGTGGAATTTGGCAAACATCATGCTGCCGTTGGACCGGGATATCGACTTGAATACCGGCAGCAGAAGTTTTTGATCCGGGATCTTGCCGGAAAAAAAGAGCAGGAACACCTGGCGGTTTCCGCATTTGTATTTTTTCCTGAGCTTTTCACGGATCTTGTTTTTCTTCTGAAGTCTCAATTCTTCTGAAATATGGGTGTTGCCGACCGGGACAATCCTTTCTCCGGGCGCTTCATAGCTCGACAGCTTGTCTTTCACCCGCTGGCCCCAGACCAGATCAAGGGTGCAGTACTGGACCTGGCCTGTATACTGCGAGTTCAGGTCATAGTTCAGTCCCTCCTGAAGGGTCATGAACGGAATGTTGAATTTTTTGGCGTAAAAGGAAAACATCTTGCCCCACCGGTTCACTTCATGGAGTGCAAAACAAAGATCCGGCGACTCTTTTTCCAGCATCTGTTTAAACGCAGTGTATTCCATGGCTGTGCAGTGAAGGGTCTTGTCCATGACCGTGGTCAGCTGGGAGCCGATGGCATTGTCTGTGCACAGGGCTCGTTTAAATGTGGTTCTTTCCCGTAAATAGTTTTCATGGATCTGGGCAGAATCTTCCGGAGTCAGGTATTCATAGATATGCTTGAAATTCAGGTTGCACTGGATCGCCGTGATTTCCTGGGAGCGCTCTGCCTGGGCCACCACATACTGGACTTTTGCCCCGAGCCTGGAAAGTTTTTCAGCAATGGGCAGAATAAACCGGGTGTGGTGGAGCAGGGCTATAAAGATAATGACTTTTTTATCGTTCCAGAAAGATGTCATGACAGGCTCCTGTTGGACAATTGTAATAAGATA
>CAZLNA010000476.1:0-2006 GCA_964560485.1 uncultured Desulfobacula sp.
GCTTTGCAGACGGCTTGATTTTACGGGCCCGAAGGTATTCGGTCATGATGGTGGCGCAGGCGCCGTAACCCGGTCGGATGTCGGCAAAGGGAGCCTGATCAAAACTCAGGGGATGGTGGTCGATGATCACATCAAACGTAAACCCGTCAAAACAGGGACTGTGGTCCGGCTGGGAATCCACGACAATGAACAGATCGTAATCCTGCCTGTCAATACTCTCCAGCCCCACCAGTCCCGATTCGGTGTATTCGATCATTGCCAGGTTGTCCGGCCGGCTGATCTTGTTGAAGTGGGCAATGGTGACATCATGCACCCGCCGCTAGAGCATGCGTTTCACCGCCATGGCACTGGCAATGGCATCCGGATCCGCATTGATCACCACCAGCGCCCTGCTGCGCTCAGAACACAATGCCAGCAGCCGCCGGGCTTTTTCAATATTGCTCATCCGTGCTGCCCGGATGAAACGGAACTGAAAAACAGGGTCAGGGTGATAAAGGCGTACCCCAGAACCGCGGCAATGGCAAAGGGGCCGTAAAAAACGCCCATGGGTGCCAGCACCAGGGCGGTGAGCCAGTGGGTCAATATCACTGTGGGCGAATGCAGGCGGATGGGAAAATCTCCAAAACGGCAGATCACAGCCAGACCACACAGGTTCCATCCGTACAGCGAGGCAAAAACATGCATGTGCAGCAGCCATTTTGTACGAGATGGATCATACCCGTCAGACATCTGAAAAAAGATATAGGCGATACCCGTGACAGCGGTAACGATAAGAAAACCGATCCCCGAGGTAAGAAACAGTTTCTGCTGAACCAGTGCTGCAAACCGGTAATACAGGAAAAGAACGGTCACCACTGCCAGAAACAGGGCACTGGTGACAAAAATCTGCGGGACAAATTGTTCAAACAGAATAAAGATAAAAAAGATGATGACCCCCAGGGTGATGGTCCAGAAACAGATTTCCATCCAGACCTTTGCAAAGGTCCGCTCCTGTTCTGAGATCATGCCGAAAACCACGGACAGCGTGATCAGGGACAAGGGAAATGAGTATCCCAGAAAAAAGGTGTTCAGCGTCAGTTTATCCATGGTGACAAACTTGAAGTATTCATTGTTCAGAATCACCAGCGATGCCATGAAAATGCCGATTGAAAGGCAGAGCAGTGATGCCTGATGAAATTTCTCGGACACCGGCACCCTGGCTTGAAAAAACTGCACGGGAAAAAGAGAAAAGCGCTGAATCCGGATTTTTTCCACCAGGAAAATCAATAACAGGGAAATCAGAATCGCAGCCGGATACAGGTTCAGAAAGGCGGCCAGTGCATATCCGAGAGATCCAATAAAAAAAATGGCGACCGTCCTGGAAACAACCCATTGCCCCCGGGTGTAATACAGCAGAATGGTTCCCCCGGTACACAGGTTGAACAAAAAAATATGCAGCCGCTCAAACGAATAGTGTTCAAGCGGATAGTAAATGTGAACAAAACCAAAAACCAGTGCGATGATCATTAGAAAAGAAAAAACGATTTTGAGACGATAATTCATCATTTAATTGTCCAATTCAATTGTGTCAGGCCTGGCCCCGCTGCCAAGCTGAAATGTCAGGGCATTGTCAAGCCCTGGATACAGAAATTCGAAACCGGTCTGCAGCAGGCGTTCCGGTTTTACCCGGGCCGATGCCAGCAGTGTCTCCTGGCCCATCTGTCCCCATAACAGCCGGATTAAACATGACGGCATGCCCCAGAAGCACGGGCGGGAAAAAATCCGGGCCAGTTGTGTTGAAAAGCCTTGATTGGTTTCCGGGCTCGGCGCAGTGAGATTCACCGGCCCACTGACCGTTTTATTTTCCAGGGTGTGAAGAATGCCGGCCAGGGCATCTTCCATGCTGATCCAGCTCATATACTGACTGCCGGAACCCAGTTTCGGACCCAGGCCGACCCTGAACGCCGGCGCCATCCGTTTCAAAGCGCCCCCTGCCGGTGTAAGCACCACGCCAATCCGCAGAAGAA
>CAZLNA010000477.1:0-2004 GCA_964560485.1 uncultured Desulfobacula sp.
TCAAGCCCTGTGAAAAAAGAGCCCTGGTGGAACTGGAAAAACTCTGCCAGTGCAGTCTGGACAATGCCCTTGTTATCACGGCGGACTGTGGGGGGCGGTTTGAAAACAGCACCTATCTTGACCTGATAGACGGACAGCCCGACCTGGCCCAGTCACTGTTGGAAAAGAACAGCAGCCCGGAGCAATTGTCCCCGAGCTGCACGGTCTGCACCCAGTTCACAGATGAGGGATCTGATATCCATATCAACTTGTTTGGCTGCAGCAATGATGCCCTGCTGGTTTCCCAGACCGAAAAAGGGAACGCCGCTTTAAAAAATCTCGATTGTGATTCGGCCGCGGTTCCGGATGCCAGAGCAGACCAGGTGGCCCGGATCCAGGAAGAACGACAACAGAATCTGGCCCGGATGACAGAGGACGTCCTGGCCAGAACCACAGATATTACGGCATTTCAGGAAGTCATCAGCAATTGCCTGAACTGCTACAACTGCCGGACCGCCTGCCCGGTCTGCTATTGCAAAGAGTGTGTGTTCCTGACTGACATTTTCAGCCATATGCCGGAAACACTGCTGAACCGGGCGGACAAAAAAGGGGTGATCAAACTGCCCACAGACACCACCATGTTCCATTTGACGCGCCTGGCACATATGGGCCACGCCTGTGTGGGATGCGGTCAATGCAGCAGCGTATGCCCGTCAGATATCCCGGTGGCTGATATTTTCAAAGTGGTGTCAAAAAGCACCCAGGATTTTTTCAGCTATATCCCGGGAACAGATAGGGAACAGCCGATCCCGTTCCTCAATTATAAATCCAAAGAATAACCCAGACGGATTGAAGCGTTATCCATGAATCATTCAGAAAATAAAATAGTCATTGCAGGTGCAGGGGTCAGCGGTATCCGGGCGGCGTTTGACCTGGCCGAGACCGGCAGCCAGGTCCTGCTTATCGAAAAGTCACCGGCGCATGGCGGTATCCTGCCCCAGCTGGATCACCAGTTCCCTGACAACCACTGCGGGATGTGCAGAATGCTGCCCATGGTGGACCGGGATATGGGAAAGCAGTTCTGTCTGAAAAAAGGCCTGATCCACGAGAACATTGAGGTCATGCGGTCATGCGAAATTACAGATGTCACGGGCACGCCCGGCAGCCTTGAAGTAACCGTAAACCAGAAGGCCACAGGCATTGATCCGGAACTGTGCATTCATTGCGGGAAATGCGTTGAGGTCTGTCCGGTCGTTGTGACCGACCCGTTCAACGACCATCTTGCAGAACGCAAGGCGGTCTATTTTCCGGTGCCTTTCCAGATCCCCAACAACCGGACCATTGATCCGGATGCCTGTACCCGCTGCGGTGAATGCGAAAAGGTCTGCGAAACCGGTGCCATTGATCTGACCTTTGCGGACCGGCAGCTTCAATTTAAAGACGTTCAGTCTGTGCTGCTCTCATATGGCAACAAGATTTATGACCCGGCTCAAAGTGATCTGTACGGGTTTGGAAAATTGAAAGATGTGGTGACATCCACCGGGTTTGAACGATTGATCAGCCAGAGCGGCCCCACAGCCGGAAAAGCGCTTCGCCCGTCTGACAGCAAACCCATTGAAAAAATCGCCTGGCTCCAGTGTGTAGGGTCCCGGAACATCATGACCAACAGTGATTACTGTTCCAGTGCCTGCTGCATGTATTCGCTGAAAGAAGCCATGCTGGCCAAGGATAAAATCGACCAGGATCTTGATGAAACCATCTTCTACATGGACATGAGAACCTTTGGCCGGGAGTATCAGCGGTACCGGGACAAAGCAGAAGACGAATACGGCATCAAATTTATCCGCTGCCGGGTCCATTCTGTTGAACAGGATCCGGAAAACGGAGACACCCGTCTCACCTGGCTGGATGAGTCCGGCAGCCAGACATCGGCCTGCTTTGATCTGATCGTACTGGCCACCGGTAAACAGCCGACCCCGTCACTCCCTGATTTTGCCCGGACAAAAGGCGTCCATCTCATCAATA
>CAZLNA010000478.1:0-2003 GCA_964560485.1 uncultured Desulfobacula sp.
GTTATAGAATATGTCATTGATACATCCTTTTCATGAATGTTAAATTTGAATTTAAAATACCGCCAGAAAGTATAACCATTTAATCACCGATTTTGCAAGGCAGATCACTTTCAATTTTTTTATAAACCCTTTGCTCGAAACCCATTGATATTTTCGAGGCTTTGTGGAAGAATTAGTCTCTATTGCAAAACGGCGACGACATACATAACTATTGCAATCGATTCTGATGAGTCATGCAAAGGGGGATATCTTTATGGAAAAAATTGATCAAGCAGCACTGAAAGATATTGTCGGGGAAAACAATATCAAAACAGATCCGTCAGATCTATATGTCTACGGGTCTGACTCTTCTGTCCACCATGCATTGCCCTGGGCGGTTGTAAGACCTGAAACCACTGAACAGGTTCAGGGAATTATGAGGTACGCCAATGAAAAAATAATACCGGTCATTGCCAGGGGCGGCGGGTCCGGTATGTGCGGACAGACCGTCCCCATCAACGGCGGCATCATTCTGGACATGAAAAGGATGAACAAGATCCTGGAGATCAATCTGGAAGATGTTTACTGCCGGGTCCAGCCCGGTGTCGTGGATGATGACCTGAACCTGGCCTTGAAACAATACGGTGTGTTTTATCCGCCCACCCCGGCATCCTCCAGGATTGCCACCATCGGTGGGGAGATCGCCAATAATGCCAGCGGGGTCCGTTCGGTCAAGTATGGTGCCACCCGGGATGCGGTACTGGGCATGAAGGTGGTCCTGCCAAACGGAGACCTGGTGTCTCTGGGCGCCCACACCCGTGTGGAGGCCTCCGGATACCAGCTCCACAAACTGATGGTGGGATCTGAAGGCACATTGGGCATTGTGGTCGAAGCCACCTTGAGCTTTGTTCCCATCCCTGAATACCGCTGCATGGGTGTGGCCAATTTCAACACCCTGGAAGATGCGGGCAACGCCATTGGTTCCATCATGGCATCAGGTGCCATTCCCTCCATGCTTGAACTGGTTGATTCCGTTGCCATCAAAGCGGTCAACAAAACCATGGATCTGGGGCTCAAAGAGGTGGCGGCCGCGCTGATTTTTGAGGCAGACGGCATGGTCAAAGAGGCGGTGGACTACGAGATTGAGAAAATGAAGAAAGTGTGTGAAAAACACCATGGAGAAGACATTTACGCCAGCTATGACCCAAAGGAACGGGCCAAAATCTTTATGGGCCGGAAAAAACTGTTCCCGGCACTCTCCAAATATGATGACAATCTTGCCAGTACATCCCTGGCCGATGATATGGCGGTTCCCTACTCAAAAATGGCGGAAATGGCCGGTAAAATTCATGAAATTGCCGATCGGAACAATATCGTTATGACCGCATATGGTCACTGTGGGTCCGGCTGCATGCACACCAAGATACTGATGGATACCAAGCGAAAAGATCAGTGGGCGTCTGCCAAAAAGGCGATCACGGAAGTGTACGAATATGTCCGGTCTGTCAACGGCACCACCTCTGCCGAGCATGGTATCGGCCTGTCCAAAGCGGAATCCTTCAAAGAAGAAAAATCAGATTCAATTGCCCTTCTCACTGCCATTAAACAGGCGTTGGATCCCAACAATATTTTAAATCCGGGCAAACTGATGCAGGCACCGGAAGACTGGGTAACCGCAACCAACCTGAGATATTCTGTGAACAGCTAAAAAGGACAAAGGGTGACAATATATGGAAACTAAAGTTAAAGGATTTGAAAATCTTGAGAAATGGCACGGCACACTGGCGGCCTGCATCCGTTGCGGATACTGCTTTGAGCACTGCCCCATGTTTAAACAGTCCGGTTGGGAATCCGATGCACCCCGGGCCAAAATAATCACTGCATTCGGACTGCTGTCCGGAGAAATTGAACCGACAGAGGCGGCCGCGGACAAAATGTTCTCCTGTTTTTTCTGTAAACGGTGCGAGGCTGCGTGTTCGTCAGGCGTCAAGCTGACCGACGTTTTTATCGATGCCAGAAAAGAC
>CAZLNA010000479.1:0-2002 GCA_964560485.1 uncultured Desulfobacula sp.
CATAACAGAAGCGATTTGAGAATATTTTCCTGTGAGACGGTCTGACAAGTTGCGGACCACAGTCAAATTAGTGGTTTTGGTCACGATGTTGACCATCCACTGATCATAGGCTACCGAATGTCTGAGCATTAGAAATCGCCAGAAACCGTCATGGTTTCTTAGATGATATGCTGGAAGACCAGATTCCTTTATGAATTGTCGCACATCTTCAAGAATCCGGTTGCCAAGAGAAGGCATGATCTCACATTGTTTAATATCGATAACCTTGTCAAACGTTCCTGGCACGTGAAGGCCAATGCCGAAGTCTTTTAAAATGTCAGGCTGGCTTAGTTCAGAAGGCAGCAGCCATCTTTTGGACGAGCAGGAAAACTCCATTTTGTTTCGAAAAGCGTAGATTTTTTCTGAGCCGATGATATCCTCAACTGGCACATCTTTTAATCGGCCAATGTGGGCCAGGGCATCTGTTACATGGGTGTGTTTGTATTCAAGCTGTTTTTCATACGGCAGTTGCTGCCATTTACATCCCCCGCAATAGCGGCAGTACCTGCACCGACCGTCTGTGCGCATCCCGGACGGTTCTATAATTTCAATCAGCCTGGCCTCAGCCCACGATTTTTTCTTTTTAACCACCTTGGCAAGGACACGGTCGCCCGGAAGGCAACGGTCGATAAAAACCGGAAGGCCGTCTGGCTTCGCCAGGCCTTTTCCTCCGGCAGCAAGATCGATAATCTCAAATTCGTATGCTTTTCTTTTCTTTAACCCCATAATATTTAACTCTTCCGAATTCGGGCATTCCCGGTTTAAGCAAACTTGATATTATAATGATTTAATGCCATAAAGACAAGGTATGAACGTGCAGGACCTGAGAATAAAATTTTTTTCAAACCACCTTGCTCTGGACGGTATCCTCCATCTGCCGGAAACCCCGGCGCCACCGCTGGTCATTGGGTCGCATGGTCTGGAAGGATCAAAGGATTCTGCAAAACAAAGGCTGCTTTCCCGGATACTGCCGGATGCCGGCATTGCCTATTTCCGGTTTGATCACAGGGGGTGCGGAAAAAGCCAGGGATCCTTTGTTGAAGATACATCGATAGAGCTGCGGGCCCGGGATATTATTGACGCCTTGCAGCATCTTCTCTCCCTGGGCGTGACCAGCCGGAACATCGCTCTTTTCGGTTCCAGCATGGGCGGAGCAGCCTGCATCAGGGCTTGGGGCGACATTTGTAAACTTGATATTCAACTTCGCGGGCTGGTCATTTGTGCTGCCCCGTTAAAAAGCATCACTATCAAAAACATCCCCACCCAGGCAAATGGCCGCCGCCCTGCACTTCCCCTGAGCTTTTTTGCACGCAACCTGCTTTTTGATCTCACGGATCAGGCCCGGGAACTGTCAAATATATTAATTTTCCATGGAGAGGCAGACGATGTGGTGCCCGCCAACAATGCTGAAGACATTTATGACCACGCCCTGGAACCCAAACAGCTGATAATTCAACCGGGTGGGGATCACCAGATGTCTGATCCTGCTCACCGGAAGACGTTTGAAAAGCAGGCTTTAAACTGGTATCTAAACTGTTTTAAACTCTGATACAAGATGCTGCCTGAGCATCTCAAGCGCGGCGCAGGCAAACATCTTCTTGTTTTTATCACGGTCAGCAAATTTAAAATCAAATGTCTTTGCTCTGGCATTGTCAGGCGTGGCAAGCCCGATACAGACCCTGCCAACGGGTTTGTCTTCGGTTCCGCCGGTCGGTCCTGCAATGCCCGTGGTAGATACTGCATAATCACTCTTTGCCGCCTGTCTGGCACCGGCAGCCATTTCAAGAGCGGTCTGTTCATGCACTGCGCCATGTTTCTCGAGCGTAGCTTCAGATACATTCAAAACACGCTCTTTTGCCTCATTGGCATAGGTGACTGCTGACAGTAAAAAATATTGCGAACTGCCTGAAAGGTCTGTGATCATGTTGGAAATCAGTCCGCCAGTGCATGACTCTGCCACGGC
>CAZLNA010000480.1:0-2000 GCA_964560485.1 uncultured Desulfobacula sp.
TGGTCAGCAGCGACGAATGAAACCAGCCGCGGTGCTGGTCACTGCCTTCAAGATATAGATCAGCAGGTCGATGCAGCTCTTCTCTTTCTTCCAGAACAGCCGCATGGCTGACACCGGAATCAAACCACACATCGAGAATATTATGATCCTTGGTGAAACGGTTGCTTCCACATGCTTCACATTTGGCCTTTTCAGGCATCAATTCTCTGGCATCTTTGTCAAACCATATATCAGAGGAGTGCTCTTTGAAGAGTGCATGTATTTTATCGACAGACTCTCTGGTTACGTAGACGTGCTGACACTCTTTGCAATGAAATACAGGAATGGGAACTCCCCACGATCGCTGCCTGGACAGACACCAGTCCGGACGATTTTCAATCATGGAATAGATCCTTTCCCTTCCCCATGCAGGGATCCATTCAACATTATTGATCTCTTCAAGGCTTTTCTGCCTTAAATCAAGTTTATCCATGGATATAAACCATTGCGGTGTGGCACGGAAAATGACCGGCTTTTTACACCGCCAGCAGTGGGGATATGAATGGGACAGTTCCTGTTTTTTGATCAGTTTCTGTGACTGCTCAAGCAGGTCGGTGATGTTTTCGTTGGCTTTAAAAATAAACTGCCCGCTGAAAAATTCCACATCCTTTGAAAAGACACCGTTGTCTTCCACAGGAGAATAACAATCCAGTCCGTAACGCTGGCCGACAATATGGTCGTCCGCACCGTGCCCAGGTGCCGTGTGAACACAGCCGGTTCCAGCTTCCAAGGTCACATGATCCCCGAGAATGATCAAAGATTCCCGGTCATAAAAAGGATGGCTGCATTTTCTATTCTCCAGTGCTTTTGCATCCAGATCCGCAACACACTCGTAATCGTCAATGCCAAAGGTTTCCATGACTGATTCAACCAGTTCTTTGGCCAGAATCAGGGTCCCGTGTGTTTGAGTTTTAACCGCAGTGTAAACAAAATCAGGGTGAAGGCAGACCGCCAGGTTGGCTGGCAGCGTCCATGGTGTCGTGGTCCATATTACAACATGAATCTGATCATCAACGCCGGGCACCAAATCGGAAAGATCGTCTTTGACAGGAAATTTAACGAAAATGGACGGGGAGGTGTGGTCTTCATATTCAATTTCTGCTTCTGCCAATGCCGTCTGGCATGAACAGCACCAATAAATCGGTTTTTTGCCTAAAAACATATCACCAGACAGGGCAAACTCACCGCATTCTTTTGCAATTCTGGCTTCATAGGGGTAATTCATGGTCAGGTAGGGCTGTTCCCATTCCCCTATCACGCCGAACCGTTTAAATTCCTCTTTCTGGATATCCACAAAACGGGCAGCATAGGTTCTGCATTCCTGCCGGACCTGAACCTCGGTCATTTCCCTTTTTTTCTTTCCCAGTTGTTTATCAACATTATGCTCAATGGGAAGTCCGTGACAGTCCCATCCCGGAACGTAAGGTGCGTCATATCCACTCATCTGTCTTGACCGGACAATGATATCTTTAAGTATTTTGTTGATCGCATGACCCATATGAAGGTGACCGTTGGCATACGGAGGGCCGTCATGCAGAATATAAAGCGGCCTGCCTTTGGATTCTTCCCGAAGTTTTTCATATATGCTGTTCTCTTCCCAGGCCCTGAGCTGTTCAGGTTCTCTCTGGGGCAGGTTGGCCTTCATGGCAAACCCTGTTGAAGGCAGGTTCAAGGTTTTTTTATAATCCATTCTTCCTCCGAAATGCGGATTCATTGATATTCAATTATTGAACTTTTCTTTTTAAGTCTAAACCACCCAATTGTCAAGATGTATGCGTCATCCCTGCCCAGGCTGGAACTGTTCCGCATGCAGGGGGTCAGTCTTTTTTGGGGTCAGACGCACAAGGCTGCGCTGAGAATTTTCAAATGGCAGGTGATAATGCCGGATGTTAACGTCATACCGGTTGCGGACAGACAAAGGGATGTCATCAGTGTCACACAAAGATGTCATTGCCAGGATC
>CAZLNA010000481.1:0-1999 GCA_964560485.1 uncultured Desulfobacula sp.
ACTGCGTTCTGGGCCATGCCATGTGTGACCGCCCTTGTTGTCTGCCTGCTGTGGGAGCCAGTTCATGGCGGATTGCTGGTTACCTGGGGCCTGCTGAATATTGTTGCGCTGCTTCCACGGGCCATGCTGGTCAGACAGTATAAACGCAATCCAGACCAATGGCCGGCTGCTCAGTGGGCAAAACGCTATGCTCTCTGGCTCTTTGTCAGCGGTCTTTTATGGGGCTGCTCAGGGTTTCTGCTTTTTGTGCCGGATTCACACAGCCACCAGGTCTACCTGGCAGTCATCACACTGGGCATTATCACCGGTGCGGTAAGCATTTACGCGTCCTCCCTGAAAATCACCTTCCCTTATCTGATCATGGCCATCAGCCCGGTTATGTTTCGGCTGATAACCAACCCGGATCATTTTTCAATCACTCTCGGCCTGGTCATGACAGGTTTCTTAGTGGTGCTTTTTTCCGGCACCAGAATGCTGAACCGCACGTTTAAAAATGCTTTTTTAATTGCCTGCCAGAATGAAGATCTCATTGCCCGGCTTGAAGATTCCAAAGCCCGGCTTGAAGAAAACATCGAAGAGCTGGACCAGACGAACATTGCCCTTGAACAGGCCATTGAGCGGTCCAATGTCATGGCAGTGGAAGCTGCCACTGCCAGCGTGGCAAAAAGTGCATTTCTGGCAAATATGAGTCATGAGATCAGGACCCCCATGAACGGCATCCTGGGCATGGCCCAGCTGCTGCAGGACACCAGCCCGGACCAGGAGCAAAAAGAATATATTGAAGCCATCTGCTCAAGTTCTCAGGTGCTGCTCTCCCTGATCAACGATATCCTTGACCTGTCGAAAATAGAAGCCGGTAAAGTCGATCTTGAGTCCATTGATTTCAACCTTGACACAGTGCTGGCCGATATCCGCCAGCTGTTAACGCCCAAAGCAGATGAAAAACAAATCGCTTTTGATGTTCAAATCCAAGAGAACCTGCCGCTCATTCTCAAAGGCGATCCCACAAGACTGAGACAGATTCTGCTCAATCTGGGCGCCAATGCGGTTAAATTCACACATACCGGTTCTGTCCGGATTTATGCACGGGCCAGAGAACCGGCTTCTGAACAGATAAACATCTGCTTTGACATCACGGATACCGGCATCGGCATTTCAGAAGAAAAGCAGCAGACTCTTTTCAAACCTTTCTCCCAGGCAGATCTTTCAACTACCCGGAAATTCGGCGGCACCGGACTGGGCCTGAACATCTCAAAACAACTGGTAACGTTGATGGGCGGCCGGATCGGTGTTGACTCTGAAGAAGGGAAAGGCGCCACGTTCTGGTTCTGCGTCCCTTTTGAACCTGGCAAGGCATCAAAGATTTCACAAAAGGGGCCGGCAGCAGCACAGGAAGATGCAAAAACCTTCTCCATCCTGGTGGCTGAGGACAACCTGGTCAACCAGAAAGTGATTGAAAAACTGCTGATTAAAATGGGCCATACCGTCACCATTGTCTCAAATGGGATCGAGGTGCTGGATGTGCTTCAGGCAGAAAACTTCGACGTGATTCTCATGGATGGGTCCATGCCGGAAATGGATGGATTTGAAGCCACAAGAAAAATTCGTTCCCAGGGGAACCCGATCCCGATTGTTGCAGTCACGGCCCACGCCATGCATGGAGACCGCCAGGAGTTCATCGATGCGGGCATGAATGATTATCTTGCCAAACCCATTGATGCGAAACTCCTTAAACAGACCCTTCACCAAGTTATGGAAAAAACTTGACAAAGGACTTTTTGGCCCCATTGTTTGATCTTAAGATTAACCCGAACAAGGATAGGCCTGCCCATGCTTTTAAGGCTCTTTTTATGCTTTACCCTCATACCGATGATTGAACTTTACCTTCTCATACAGATCGGAACTGTCATCGGCGGACTGAACACGATCCTGCTGGTCATCATGACAGGTATGGCCGGTGCATGGCTTGCGCGGATGGAAGGTATGAACACCATGCTCC
>CAZLNA010000482.1:0-1984 GCA_964560485.1 uncultured Desulfobacula sp.
GTCATATGCCGGGCTCGATGATGTGCGGAAGCTGTCCGGCGAACTGGGATTCAAAATCATCGAATGCCAGATTCCCCTTGAAACAGAAACCGACCAGGAAACCCTGGCATTGGCCAAATGTCATGACGCTCTGGCCCCCCGGATTGATGCCACGTATATCACTGATTATGCCGGTCTTGCCCGAAAAGGAATCGAGCAGTTGCTGAGTCCCTTTTTCAAGTACAAGATCCCAACCGTCGCCCAGACCCGATATGACCTGGTCAAAAATGGGATTCTGATAGGTGCAGGCCGGTCTGATTTCACAGAGGACGCCTGGTTTTATACCCAGACCTTCTGCAGCATTCTGCGCGGCGCCAGCCCCCGTGAACTGACACAGAAATTTGAAAGCCCGCTTGATGTGGTCGTCAATCTGGAATGTGCAAGGAAAATCGGTTTTCGGATACCGCTTGACGTGCTGGCGGGCGCGTTTGAGGTTCATGATAAAATTGAGCGCCCTGATCATGCAGAATAATCCGGGCACATGCCACTCATCTGTTAATAAAGGAGCGCAACGGTGCTGACTAGCATCCGATTGAAAATATTATTCCTTGTGATCTGTTTGATGGTGGCGACAGGTTTGACGTTCACCTTCATTACCACCAAAAAATACCGGTCCGAAACAATTGCCCAGTATCACAATCTGGCAGATGAGACCGTTGATTCGGTGATTCGGGTGATCGATACCGAGTACAGCGACCTGGTCAATTTTGAGATCAGTTCCATCAATGCCCAGCGCGCTTTGATGAAAAATGTCGGCAGAGGCGTCCTTTCCATGGTGGAATCGTTTTATGCCCGTACTGGAACCGGTGGAATTGATGAGGCCGCGGCCAGAAAAGAATGCCTGGAACGGCTTGAGACGTTCCGGTTCCAGGATGACCAGGGGTTTTTTGTTTTTGACGCCAACCTGGCCGGCCTGTCTCATCCGGTCCGCCGTATGGTCGGGAAAAACTGGTTTGAGTACGAGAGCATACAAAAGGCCGGGCCCACCCGGCTGATTCGAAAAATAAAGAAAAATAAAAGTCATACATTTGCCGTACTGATGTGGCCCGTTGAGGGGAACCAAAAGCTGGTGAAACATCTGGCACTGTTCATGTATTACCCTGAATGGGAATGGATTATCGGTACCGCATACCCGATTGACGCAATTGAACAAAAATCGACCCGCAAAGAAGCCGGCATCCTGACCAAGCTGGATAAAATCATCGGGCAGCTGAGCATTAACCGTATCGGCGGCGTATTGATCTTTAATGACCGGAACGAGATTGTCATCCAGACCACTCATCTGAGCGACCTGTCTGTTCAGGATGCAGTCAGCGCTTTGAACAGTCAGCTTAAAACCGAGGGGGCCGGATCGTTTAACGGATCAAACCGGCTGGTTGAATATCGGTACAGGAGCAATGCCGGGACGGTCCGCCATGCGGCATATGTCAACGATTATAAGTTCATGGGCTGGACCATCGCGTCATTTATAGACACGGATGCGGTTGAGATACCCGGTTCCCGGATCGCAGACAGTCAGATCGCCTATTTTATCGCCGTGCTGGTCGCCGGGATCCTCGTGGCCTTTGTCATCAGCGGCCGGCTTTCTTCATCGCTGTCCCGCCTGGCTGAATATGCGAGGGATCTGCCGACCCACTCTTTTGATCGGGCGGGCAGCCCGGAACTGGAAACCATTGCAAAAACTGCAGGAAACTGGGAGACCCGTCAGCTGACAGATGCGTTTGTGTTTATGGAGTCTGAGTTGAGTCAGACCATCCAGAACCTGGACAATCACCGCAAAAACCTGGAAAATCTGGTGAGCCAGCGAACCCGTGAGCTCACGGAATCCAACGCCAATTTGAAAGCGGTTCTAAGTGCCGCCTCTGTCGGCATCGGCCTGGTCGTCAACCGGCAGTTGTCATGGGCCAATGAAATGATGTACGAAATGGTTGGGTATGAGCAGGAT
>CAZLNA010000483.1:0-1983 GCA_964560485.1 uncultured Desulfobacula sp.
GGGACCGGGAAATTCACGTTGAAATATCAAAACAGACCCTGCGACGCTACGGCATTACCCTCCAGGAAATCGCCCGGACCATTTCAGCGGCATCCATTGAAGTGGGCGGCGGCAGCATCAACACAGCCGGCGGGGATATTCTGCTTCGGGTCAAGGACAGAAAGGATTTTGCCCGCCAGTATGCCAAGCTGCCCGTGATTGCAGCTGATGACGGCTCCCGGGTGCTGCTTGAGGATATTGCCGTTGTCACAGAAGGGTTTGAAGACACTGATGCCTGGGCTTCGTTCAATGGAAAACGGGCCGTGGTCATCGAAATTTTCAGGGTTGGGAACCAGACTCCCACAGAAGTGGCGTCAAGGGGAAAGGCACTGGTCAGACAGATCGATACCACCCTGCCGGAAGGTGTCAGCCTGACCCTGGTCCGGGACCGGTCCAAAATTTTTGCCCAGCGGGCGGATCTCCTGCTCAGGAATGCCTACCTCGGGCTTGGGCTGGTCTTTATTTTCCTGGCGATCTTTCTTGAAATCAGGCTGGCATTCTGGGTCAGCCTGGGAATTCCGATTTCTTTTCTGGGTTCCTTCCTGTTTTTGTCCCCCACTGATTTTTCCATCAACATGGTCTCCATGTTTGCCTTTATCGTTACTCTCGGGATCGTTGTGGATGATGCGGTGATTGTGGGTGAAAATATCTATTATTACCGCCGCCAGGGTATGTCCGGGCTTGAAGCGGCTGTTCAGGGGACCCGGAGTATTGCCATGCCCGTGGTCTTTTCAGTGATTACCAACATGGTGGCATTTGTTCCCCTGCTCTTTGTTCCAGGATTTATGGGTAAAATCTTCAAGGCCATTCCAGTGGTGGTGATTGCGGTTTTTTTCGTCTCCCTGATTGAAAGCCTGTTTATTCTGCCGGCCCATTTGAGTCACAAAGCAAAAAAACGGCTCTGGTTTCCGCTGAACCACCTTGAAAATTGGCAGGAAAGATTCAGTACACGTTTTGAACAATTTGTGAAACGCGTATACGGCAGCGTGCTTCGCTTATGTTTGACCTACAGGTATATTGTCATCGCGCTGGGCATAGCTGTCCTCATGACTACGGCCGGCTATGTCAAGTCCGGCCGGATGGGCATGGGCCTGTTCCCGACAGTGGAGTCGGATTACGCCTTTTGTGAAATTGTAATGCCTTACGGCACACCGGCTGACCGTCTGCGGGAAGTGGAGCAGCATCTGGTGGATCATGCGGAAAAAATTGTGGCGGAAAATGGCGGTCAGACCCTTTCCACAGGTATTTTTTCCAGAGTGAGTGAGAATCAGATTCAGGCCCGGATTTACCTGACCGACCCTGAGGTAAGGCCGGTCAGCACAGCAGAAATCACCCGGTTGTGGCGCCAGGCCGCCGGTGCCATCCCAGGTGCTGAATCCATGTCTTTTGAGTCCAATCGCGGCGGGCCTGGTTCGGGCAAGAACCTCTCCGTCAGTCTCAGTCACAGGGACAACGATATTCTGGAGCGGGCCGGTGAGGTGCTGGCCAGGAACCTTGCCGAATATGCCATTGTCCACGATATTGATGACGGTTCTGCCAAAGGAAAGAAACAGTTTGATGTGACCCTGAAAGAAGAGGGAAAGCGTCTGGGCCTGACCAGCCGGGAAGTGGCCAATCAGGTCAGGCATGCATTCCAGGGCGTGATTGCCGTCAGGAACCAGAGGGGTCGTAACGAGGTCACGGTCCGGGTCAGGCTGCCTGAGGCGGAGCGGATGTCCGAGGCAACCTTTGAGGAGATGGTACTCCAGTCCCCAGAGGGGGAGGTCCTGCTGCGTCATGCTGTACAGACCTTTACAGGCCGGGCATATACGCAGATTAAACGGACTGACGGACGCCGGGAGATCCAGGTGACGGCCAATGTCCGGCCAAAGTCCAAGGCAGAGATGGTGATCCGGGATATGAAAAAAGAGATCCTGCCGGACCTGGAAAGCAAGTTCCCCGGAC
>CAZLNA010000484.1:0-1974 GCA_964560485.1 uncultured Desulfobacula sp.
CCCGATCGATGGGCCGGATATCAATGCTGTTGCCTGAGGAGCCCGGTTCAGAGAAAAACCGCTGGGGCAGATCGTCGTGATGATGGTCACATCCGTTCAGCGCATTAATGATCCGTTCATTATAATAGATCCGCTCCCCTGCGGTGAGAAGGTCCTGGCTGGTAAACCCGATGCCGGTCACAGCCTCGAATGCCAGGGCGAATTCCTCAAGCCCGGCTGCAAAAAAGACAAACTTACAGGCGGTCAGCGAATCAATGACAGCATTCAGGTCCTCTGATATTTTGATGATCCTGGCTTTTCCGTCAAAACTGAACCGGTCGGTTGCCACAGGTTTTCTAAAGATTTCATGGCTGATGGGGTATGCTCTTAAATGGCAGCCGCCCCGGGTGGAAAGGGCATATCCCAGTGCCATGCCATAGGCGCCTCTGGGATCATATGCGGGCAGTTCAAGCCCCTTGACAGCCATGGCCGCATGGGGCACACCCATTTTTTCGGCATAGGCTGCCGCACCCAGCCCCAGCGCTTTACCTTCTCCCTGCTGCAGGGCGATATCCCTGATCAGTGAGAGAAGATGTCCGGGTGTGAATTGGGTTTGTGTGATTTCCCGGTAACATGCCAGGGTGGCTGCGGTGGTGATGGTGTCCATGCCGAACCGGTTGCATAATTCGTTTGCCTTTACCACGAGCCGGGTATCTGCATTGTTGATCAGTGCGGTAAAATGGGACATGGTCTCAAATTCGGGCATCCCCACGTTGCGGCGGTGGGGCGCATCCGGGTCGGTTCCAAGTTTTTTGCAGAAGATATGGCAGCCCAGGCAGCCATGCTTTCGGGGGCTGTATGTGTTTGTGTAGGCGGCTGCATTGAGTTTTGCCGCATGCTCATACACAGTGCGCCTGAAATTGTCCGTGGGCATCATGCGGCGGTTGTCCATCAGGTCGTAGACAGCACCGGTACCCAGACAGGTGAATCCGACCTGGCCCATGAGAACAGGCGAGGCTGCAGTGAGTCTGAGGATATCTTCCCGGGCCTGTTTGAGTTTTTCTTTATCCTTTACCCGGCAACGGCCGCTCCCCTGGATGAGGATGTATTTGATTTTTTTTTGGGCCAGGGTCCACCCCAGGCCGGTGCGGCCGGCAGCAAAATGTTGATCCACGATGACAGAGGCGTATTTTACGTTGTTTTCGGCAGCCGGACCAATGCAGGCCAGGGACGCCTTGCCCGGCCTGATGGTTTTATGGACGGTCTGTGTATCCTGGCCCCAGAGCGCCGAAGCATCGGTAAATGTCACGGTGCGGTCGCAGATATGGATGCCCACAGGTGTGTCGCTCTGCCCCCGGATCACCAGGCCGTCCCATCCGGCCCGCTTGAGCCGGGTAGCGAGCTTTCCGCCCACGGACGCATCCCCCACAAACCCGGTGAGGGGTGATTTTGAGATCATGTGTCCCCTTCCTGAGGTGGGTGCCTGGGTGCCCACCAGGGGACCTGCGAAAAAAGCAAAGATCATGTCCGGATCATCCGGGGCAAGGGTGGCACAGGCCCGCAGATAGCGGCCTCCCATGCCTTTGCCGCCAATCACCTTGCAGTATATATCCTGGTGCGGCGATTCAGTTTCCACTCTCCGGGAGCCAATATCAATATGAAGTATGTTGCCGTTCCAGCCGTGCATGACAGATCTTGTTTTTATTGTTTTTTACTTGTGTCCCGGAAGATACCGGGCAGATCCTGTTCATTTCTGGCCATTCATACCACAAGATTGAAATGAATGATACACCCGGCGCTGACTTGTAAAAGACTGGCAGGCAGGGTCGGGAACTGGTGCAGCAAAGTGCATGGCAGAGGGTGACACCGGATAAAAATCCAAACGGCTGCTGTCAGAAGACAGCAGCCGTGCATATCTTAATGAATGGTGTGTTCACTAAGCCTGCGGGGTTGTGCTATTCGCCGCAATTGGTATCAAGGGGAAGTTTCCATTTT
>CAZLNA010000485.1:0-1970 GCA_964560485.1 uncultured Desulfobacula sp.
CCACCACCCAGGATCTGGGTGTTGACGACATGGTGGGCCTGGTGCTCAAGGCCGGAGAAATTGCTGTTGCAGCCATGGCAGCCCTGGATGAAGCCAATACAAGCGCTTATGGCCACCCTGAACTCAGTGAAGTCAATCTCGGTGTGGGCACCAACCCGGGAATCCTGATTTCCGGTCATGATCTCAAAGATATGGAAGAACTGCTGGAACAGACGCAGGGCACTGGCGTGGATGTTTACACCCACGGCGAAATGCTGCCGGCCAACTATTATCCGGCTTTTAAAAAATATGACCACCTCAAAGGCAATTACGGCAGTTCATGGTGGCATCAGAACGAGGATTTTGAAGCTTTTAACGGTCCCATCCTCATGACCACCAACTGCATTATTCCCATCAAAAGCAAATGCTCTTACGGTGACCGGCTTTTTACCACCGGCGTGGTCTCCTATCCCGGCTGCACCCATATCCCGGAGCGCGCATCCGGCGGGGCAAAGGATTTTTCCGCCATTATCGAAAAAGCCAAAACCTGCCAGACACCCACAGAGCTTGAAACCGGAACAATTGTCGGCGGCTTTGCCCGCAACCAGGTACTGGCTCTGGCAGACAAGGTGGTGGAAGCTGTGAAGTCCGGCGCCATCAAACGGTTTGTGGTCATGGCAGGATGTGACGGCCGCCAGAAGGGCAGGGCCTATTTCAGCGAAGTGGCTGAAAAGCTGCCCAAAGATGCAGTGATCCTGACAGCCGGCTGTGCCAAGTACCGATACAATAAGATGGATTTGGGCGATATCGGCGGCATCCCGAGAGTTCTGGATGCCGGTCAGTGCAATGACTGCTATTCCCTGGCCGTGATCGCGCTTAAGCTCAAGGAAGTCTTTGAACTCGAAGATATTAACGACCTGCCGCTGTCGTTTGACATCGGCTGGTATGAGCAGAAAGCGTGTGCAGTGCTTCTGGCGCTGCTTCACCTGGGTGTCAAAGGAATCCGGCTTGGGCCCACACTGCCGGCCTTTGTGTCACCCACCGTGTTGAATGTGCTGGTGGAAAACTTTGATATTAAACCGGTTGGCGATCCGGATGCGGATGTGGCAGCCATCATGGCAGGCAACTAAAAATTGACTCAAAATGATCTTTTGACTTGATTCCACCATCCTTGAACTAAAGCCAAAATCTCAATTTTGAGAAGAATTTTTAAATCAGGTTTTGAAATAGAACTTTACAGACTTATTTTAAGCATTAGACGGATAATAAAAATTGATTCTTTGCCCGGAATCAATATCACCAACCGGCCGGGGGCTGGCGATGCCCAACCCCCGGTCTCCTAAACAAAACGGTTTGAAAGGAGGGCAGAACCATGAAATGTCCCGGACAAGATACCCAATACTGGAATGAAGATGCCATCTTTGAAACCACATGCCCGGAATGCGGCCATCCCATGGAGTTTTTCAAGGATGATGCCACCCGGCGCTGCGGCCAGTGCCAAAAAAAAATAGTGAATCCGAAAATGGATTTCGGGTGCGCATCCTATTGCAAGTTTGCCGAACAATGCCTGGGCACACTGCCTGAAGAGTTTGTGGCAAATCGTGAAGACCTTCTCAAAGATCGTGTGGCCGTTGAAATGAAACGGTACCTGGGCACCGATTTCAAGCGGATCGGCCATGCGGCCAGGGCTGCCGGGTTTGCCGAAAAAATTGCCAAGCAGGAAAGGGCGAACCTGCCCGTGGTCCTGTGTGCATCCTATCTGTATAATATCGGGATTAAAAATGCAGAAAAGATCCTCCAGCCAGCAGAGCCGGAATTGATTGCACAAGAGAGTCCCAGGGCTGCCAGGGAAATTATGGAAAAGCTGGGGGCCAGACCCGAACTGACTGAAGAGATCATGAAAATGGTGGGTGACCATTCAAAACCCTCACAAGATGCCGATCTGGATCAAAAAGTACTCTATGATGCAGACACCCTGGCCTATATGGCGG
>CAZLNA010000486.1:0-1959 GCA_964560485.1 uncultured Desulfobacula sp.
CTATTCTCCAAACAGTCTTTTCATGGCCGCTTTTTCAGGCCTGTGAAAAAAAACACCATTCCCTGGCTGTTCAAAGGGTGACATGCCCCGGACAAACAGATAGAAAACCCCTCCAAAGTGCCGGTCATAATCATATTCAGGCAGGCGCCAGCATAGATACCGGTGCAGGGCAGCGATATAGATATGATACTGCAGCAGATAATGGTGATCTGTCATGGCTTCCATGATCTGGCCGGTGCCGTAATCCTCATAGCATGTGCCAAGGAAATTGGTTTTATAATCAATGATATACCATTTATCCTTCACACAGATGACAAGATCGATAAATCCCTGGATAAAACCATCAAATTCGGTTGAAGGGATCTTCATGAGCGCGTCAGTGTAACCTGATGTTGAGAAAACAGGGTCAGACGCCTGGATGGCCTGCTGAAGATCTGCGATGCTGAACCGATTGACCGGAAATGAAAATCCGAGCTCATTAAACCGCTGCCCCGCTGCCACCTGGTTGAGGCTGAAATTCCGGTCCGGGGTTTCGAGTTTTGTTTCAAGGACCGCTCTGACCGCTTCACCGGCAGCATCAAGCTGTTCCGGATCTGAATATCCGGCCTCCCTGTACCGGGCCTCAATTGTCAGAGCAATCCTTTTCCGGGAAAGGGTAAAATCGAGGGTTTCAAAAATGCTGTGAAAAAACTCCCCTGCCGTTGCGCCCTTTGGAAAATCCGCAAGAATGATCCGCCTGCTTTTTTTTTCATTTTCCCGATCGCTTTTATTGCCATGGGTGCCGGCCCCTTTAACAGCTTGATCCTGGGCCTGGGGTGTGTGGATCATTGCTGAAAAACTAGATAGTTTAAAAGACGGCAGCACCTGTCTTGACGGGGTCAGCGCAGCCAGGTGCTCTGGTTTTTCTCTTATGGTGCTGCCATAGCGGCCCGGCAGCAAAGGTTCCGGGGGTGTCATACAAATGCCTTCCGGCAGCCGGGCTTCAATCTTTTGGATATCTGCGGCCATGGTTTTGTCGTCTGGGCAGCCATTGGCATGGACAAGGCTGCCAAGCGCTGAATCCTCCAGTGAATTTACCCTGGCCCAGATGATTCTGCACATGGCAGAGGCCCGGGTGAGCGCCACATAAAGCAGCCTGCGATCCTCAGCTTCTGCTTCTGAGCGGCTCAGGCCGGCAGCCGTTTCAAAATGCGCCGATCCCAGATCAAGGGTAAGGCAATGACTGTTTTCCGGATCGTGGAAAAGAGCATAATCTTTTTGCCTGTAAGAAGGTGCCTGCCATAAAAACGGCAGAAAAACCACGGGATATTCAAGTCCCTTGCTTTTATGGACCGTGACAATGGCCACCGCAGACTGGTCAGTTTCAAGCCGGAGCACCTCTGATTCCTGATCCCGGATCTCCCTGACAAGCTGATCCTGGTACCAGGCAAAGAGATGATCCATGGAAAGATGAAGAGAAAGTTCAGCCTGCCCGATGAGTTCAGACAAATGATAAAAGTTGGTAATTCCCCTCTCATCCATTTTGCCTGAGGTATTTAAAAATGCCCGCCTGTCATGAAAAAGGGCCATGGTCATGGGAATAACCCCCTGGCTGTCCCAGATGCCTTTCAACCGGACAAAGGTATGCTGCCAGTCAAAAAAAGCGTCCTGGGAATGATCCAGCGATGTAAGATCGCCGGATGTCAGACCGAACAGCGACGTGGCCAGTGCAGCCCGTATATATTTTTTATTTTCCGGATGGCGCACAGCATACAGGATATCGTGCAGTTCAACAGCCTGAGGAGAATCAAAGACAGACCCGGCACTCGATAGTGTGGCTGGTATACCGGCACTGGCAAGGGACGCTTTCATTTTTGCGGCCTGATCATTGGTCCTGACCAGAACTGCGATATCCTTTGGGGCAACCGGCCTTAACAGGTCTGTCTTTTTTTTTCTCAGCTGGAGGCCGGATTCCAGCAG
>CAZLNA010000487.1:0-1958 GCA_964560485.1 uncultured Desulfobacula sp.
GCGGAATCTGGCGTGACAGTTCAAAAAGAATAGAAAGCGCTTTGATACCCTGCTGCTGAGGTAATTTTTCTTTCTTGCCTTTATTCGTGCTGTTTCTTTCTGCCGCCTTGACATTGGACTGCATGAGCAGCAAAGGATCGATGCGGCCGATCTTTTTTTCGGGAAACGTCTGTTTGAAAATGCGTTCAGCTGTCTGCCGTTTGCCTGCAATCCGGGCCTCCAGATCTGATGACTCAATGGAAACCTGGAAGAGTGCTGCCGCAAACACCAGAAGGGCAAGACAGCCACTGACCACCAATTGCCGGGCATATACCTTGAAAAAGGAGTCGGATCCATATTTACCCTTACAGAAATTAAACAGGAACATGCCTTCCCTGTTGGGCGACAGCAGGGCCATCAGGCTCCCGCGATCAAGGGTCTCTGCTCCCGGCACAGGCCGGTTCCGGTCCGCCAGGGTCTGGGTGCCATCTGAGAGTCCTGAACCTGCTTTAGACAGACGCAGATCCATTGTCGCGGGCAGAAAAACAGCCAGGGACTCAATTGCCTGCCCCGCATCCTCTGCCAGAGAGATCACAAGCGGAAAACGGATTTCGTCCTGATTGCAGCGGCTGAAGTCTATCATCATCCGGTTCAATTCCTGGAAAAATCGATCCGGTGTCAATGCTTCCGGCCTGAAGGACCGGACAGCCGCGGGTTGCCGTTTTGAAAACAGGGTGACTGTGATTTCCTTTTGCGTCATATCGATAAAAAGAAAACTCTCTTTTTCCTTTTTAAGGGCCAGGTACCCTGCAGCCGGGGCACTGCCGGACGGCGTGATGACCACCGGCTTAATATTGTATTCAGCCAGTGCATCAGCTATCCCGGAAATCTGGTCTTCCTGTATGGATGCAGAAAAAATCCGGTTCACCTCCTTGTTTGACAACCGGGCCGGAGGGGTGAAGTCGGTTAAAAACAGATCATTTTCGCTGGGGAACGTGGATTCAAGTTCAAGCGGCAGGACCTGTTTGATTTTGCTTTTTGATGAAAAAGGCAGATCTGTTGTCCTGAAGAAAAACCATTGGCTCGGCAGAAGAACAACCGCAGAACTGCAACCGTCAAATCCCATATCTTCATTGACCTGGTCAAGCGCTGCTGTAAGCAGCCCCTCTTCCCAGGACATATCAAAGCTTTCATAAGAAAGTGTCCTGGCATCAAGGGAAACAATTTTTTTCATCGATGTTTCACAGACTGCTGCGGTCAGGGCATCAACGCCTACATCTATGTATAAAAACGGAGTGGCCATGTGTCAGGTTTTCTCCAATGGCAGGTTTTCTAACTGGAGGATCCGGCAGGTCCATTTCTGGGTCTCTTTTTCACGTTCCCGTTTAATGATGGCCGATAAACGGACTTGAGCCTTTTCCACACTGGCGGTACAATCGGCTCGAAAAATGTAGCTTGAGTAGGTCAGCTGCCGGTCAAACGCCTTTTTCTCTTTTTCTGACAGCTCGATCACCTGGCTGAACCAGCCATTTTTGAGCACATGACTGAACCCTTCATCTTCATCCGGACGTTCCAGGCGGTAATCGGCCAGGGTCTGAGCCAGATGCTCTCTTCCCTCAGGCAGCAGGGCGGCCAGAACGCGCACAGGCGCCGTGTTGATATTGACCCTGCCTGAATATAAAAATGTACCTCTGCTCATTTTCATATGGCTCAACCCGTAAACAGTGAAAAGTTCACCAAGTGAATCCGGCTGAAGATCCGCTTCCGATTCTTGAAGATCACTCTCCAGGGGTTGCGGTGCTCTGAACAGTGCCGGAGTCATCCCTTTGATAAGCAGCAGTTCATCCACATGGTTGATCGGACCATTGGCAATGGTAACTGGCGGATCAAGCTCACTGTAATACTCCCTTTCTGCGCCGCTTATCCCGGTGATTGCATCCTGATCGTTGCTGTCCAGCCAGTCTTTTAACGCATTAAAC
>CAZLNA010000488.1:0-1957 GCA_964560485.1 uncultured Desulfobacula sp.
GTCAGGGATCCGCTCAGAGATGCGATCTCTACTGTAGAGAAAACGGGAGATGGTTCTTTTATCGCCCGTGTGCCGATCCATCCGGATATCCCCAACCTTGATTTTGCCAGGGCAAGAGCGGCCCTGACCCGTAGATTTCTCATGCTGCAGATTACTTATGACAAACCAGTGGCCCTTAAGCCGAGGTATCTCACTTCGGTTACCGCGCGTCTGCCGTGGCAGAATAATCGAAAGATCCTTTTTTCAGTGAACTGGGGCATCAATTCCGGCGGGCAGGTGGTAAAACGGGAAATGTCTGAAAATATAGAAAAACTGACCCAGCACCTTTTTCTCAATCAATGCGTAGCCACAAGCGGGGAAGATGCATTTTTACTCATCCCCGTGTCTGTTTTCGGCAGTCAGCCAATGAAAAATCTTGAACTGTTCCTGACGTCTCACGCCATTATAAGCTCAGGCCTGGGAGAAGCAAGCACCGGCGGCAAAGAGAGCTATGGTGGGATCATGGTTAAGACCGACCCCAGACAAAAGCGGCAGCAGGCGGACCGGTTGCCGGATACCGGGGCAATCCGCCTGATCCGAGAATAGGGATTAATCATCCGGCGGCTTGACCACAAAGTGAAGGCTTTTGGAAAAATTCTGCTTTGTTCCGGTCAGCTTTGCCTCAAGCGAATAAACGCCTGGTTCAGCCTCGGCCGGGATGGTGATGAAGGCGTCAATGCTCCATTTTCCGGGTTTGAATTCAAAATCCCTGGTCACATCCTGGAAAATCACCTCGCTTTTGTAGGAAATGGAACGCGTCAATTTTCCTCTAATGACCTGTGAGGGTTTTTCAGGGCACATGGCATAGATCAGGTGGTGGTTGAGTTCCTCGCCCGCATAAAGCCTGGGCGGCAGGACTTCCATTTCATCAATCTGCAGCATGGGAAGCGTTTTCCCGTCACACTTGTACCGGTCCCATGCCTTGTCCGGGTGGTAGAGCATTTTCTCGCCGGGTTTGCGCATGCTTTTCTGGATACCCCATTGAAAGCTCTGCAGGCTTTCGCCAATGGATTTAACGGCTGAGCAGGAAAAAAGCATCGGAGACGTCAGTAAGGCCAGGACCATGATAAGCCTCTGGATGCGTGTTCGTCCTTTTTTGGAAAAGGAGTGGTTTTTTAAATGGGAGCTCTTAACGGGCAGGCGGTCGTCTGGGGCATGCATAATATCATTCCTTTATTTTCTGATGCTCCAGCCTTTTACTTTTTTTTCAGGCTGGGGAGCAGGTCCTTTTTTTTCAACCTTAACCGGTGGTTTGACTGAAACACGCTTGGTATCTTCGGGCAAGGCAGGTTTGCTTTTCTTTTTAACCACCGGCACAGGCGGCGGTCTGACAACGGATTTCTTTTTTGGCCGGGCCGGCGGCTTGACCGGTTCAGGCGCTGGCTGCGGCAGCGGCGCTTTTTTTAAACTGACTGCAGGCGGCGGTTCTTTTTTGCGCGCATTTGACAGTGGTTCAGCCGGTTTTCGGGGTTCTGGGGGGCTGGGCCGGTCAATGGCTTTCGGCGCAGGAGATGCCAGCTGATCCGGGGCAGGCCCCTTTTGGGATTGAGGCTGCTGCAGGGCTGCGATACCGAGGATGATGCCGGCAATGCTGCCGGCAATGATGAGAATCACTACCCCCGGGTATTTTTTCCACCAGGTGTGCAACAGGGAAAGTCCTGCAGTCGTCTGTGCAGCGGTTGCGGTTTGGGGCGCATCTGCCAGGACCTGTTCCAGCGTGATCCGGCATGCCGCAGCATCTGTAAACCGTTTGTCCGGTTTTTTGTGAAGCATTCGCAGAACGGTTTTTTCCAGGCCCGAAGGGATATCTGGGGTGATTCGTCTCAATGGTTCCGGGGTTTCTTCGATCTGTGCCTTGATCAATTCATAGTCTGTGTTTTTTTTAAATGGGAGCTGGCCGGTGAGCATTTCGTAAAAG
>CAZLNA010000489.1:0-1954 GCA_964560485.1 uncultured Desulfobacula sp.
CTCTTAGGCTATGCCCAGGGCCGGGGCTATGCCGTGACCGCCATTGAGGCCCTTGATGCGCTGCCGATTTTTGAAAAGGCGGTAGTGGTTGCCCAGACCACCCAGAACACGGCGTTCTGGGAAGAAATCAAGGCGTGGTGTGAGCAGCATGCCGGCCATTACAAATTGTTCAATACCATCTGCGGCTCCACTGAACGGCGGCAGACAGAGATCCGTGAACTGGCCCAGGTCAGTGATGCCGTCATTGTGGTGGGTGGAAAACAAAGCGGCAATACCCGGCGGCTGGGACAGATTGCCTCAGATACCGGCAAGCCCTCAGTCCACATCGAAAACGTTTCAGAAATTGATTTTAATACATTTGCTGACGCAGACCGGATCGCCATTACTGCGGGCGCTTCCACTCCGAACTGGATCATCAAGGAAACCTACCAGACCGTAAAAAATCATTTCCAGAAAAAACAGCCCCTTCTTTCTCTTTTTTACCTGATCCGGGATTTTCTACTGAAAACCAATGTCATGGCTGCTATTGGCGCAGGGTGCCTTGCCTATGCCTGCACCATACTCCAGGGTGTGCCTGAAAGCTACACTCATGCCCTGATCGCCATGCTCTATGTGTTGAGCATGCATATATTAAACAACCTTTTTACAGTGAAATCCGATACCTATAACCACCCGGAACGCGCCCTGTTCTACAAAGACTATAAAACCTGCCTCTGGGCCCTGGCCATTCTTTCAGGCGCAGCCGGCCTTTACTTGTCTGCACTCTCCGGGCAGGTCTCTTTTGTGATCCTTTTTTTAATGAGCCTGCTGGGACTCTCGTATAACCTTAATATTATTCCTTCGTTTATTCCGCCAAAAGGGAAGGTCTCCAGAATCCGTGATATCCCCGGCTCCAAAACCATCCTGATTATTCTGGCCTGGAGCACCGTGACCTGCCTTCTGCCGGCTGTGGCCGGCCAGTGTGACCCGCTGAAAGTCATGGCAGTTTTCGGGTTTGCCACCGGCCTCGTCTTTGCCCGGACCGCCTATTTTGATATTCTGGCCATGCAGGGGGACCGGATTACGGGCAGGGAAACCCTGCCGATTCTTCTGGGAGAAAAGAAAAGTTTTAAGGTGATCCGCTATGTCCTGCTGGCCACCATCGGCCTGGTCATTCTGGCCGGCGGGTCCGGTCTGCTCGACCGGTCCGCTTTTGGGCTTGCGCTGATTCCCCTTGTTATGCTTTTATTGATAATGCTTTTTGAAAAAAACAGTTCGATTTCCGGTGTGCGGCGCGAGTTCATTATTGAGCTTTTGTTTGTTGCTGCCGGATTGACAGCTGCAGTGGTTTAATTCTTTGCAGGAGAGGGTATGGCAAAAAACGGCGATGAGAAGGCAAATGTCCCGGTCATTGGTCTGCTGGCAGTAAAAAACCTGCTGATCACCAAGGAAGAACTGCAAAAAGGGCTTGCCGCATGTGCAGATGCTGATAATCCGGATCAGGCCTTAAAAGAGTACCTGATTGCCAATGAACTGATCTCCGGCCAGAACATGGAACGGCTGACCAAGGCGGCCAAAGCCCTTGAGACCCGTCAGCAGGAATTCAAATTCGGCGCCATTGCCGTTCGAAAAGGGTTCATTAACCAGAGCGTACTCAAGCTTGCTCTGGAGGAACAGGCCCGGGACATTAAAAACCGTCAAAAGATCCGCATGCTCGGCGACATGCTGGTGGATGCCGGCCTTCTCAGCGCGAAACAGCGCGACTATATCCTCAAACTGCAGAAACGGGTCCGTCAGGAAGCAGGAAAACAGGCCGCAGATAAAAAGCCTCCGGCAAGACCCGCAGCCCCAACTGCTGCAGCAGCAGATGAGTCAGCAGATGAAGCAGCCGCTGCCCCGGCGCCTGAAACAATGCCTGCAGAGGATGCACCGGCTGAAGAAGATGACTCAGACGAAGACCAGAGCGGTCCCGGTC
>CAZLNA010000490.1:0-1948 GCA_964560485.1 uncultured Desulfobacula sp.
GTGTAGATTGATGCCCAGAAGCTTGAAAACAGATTGAGGCAGATTTTCCTGGGGTCGAATGCAGCAGTTAAAAGCCATATGGCGCAGGCCGCAAAGAAAAGGACCGCGGAACTCAGCCCGATAAAAAGAATAAAGGTGTATGACAAAAAAGCATTCAAATAGTTATTAAAGCTCGTATGGTGTCAGGCTCTCCCAGCCGTTTTCAGTCACCAGAATGGTCTGTTCAAATTGTGCTGACAGCTTGCCGTCATCAGTGACTGCCGTCCACCGGTCTTCTAAAACATGAAGATCCCGCCTGCCCAGATTAATCATCGGTTCGATGGTGAAGACCATCCCCGGCACCAGGGACACCCCTTTGCCCCGGGAACCGAAATGGAGGATCTGTGGCTGTTCATGAAACTCTATTCCCACCCCGTGGCCGACAAATTCCCTGACCACTGAACAACCCTGGGATTCGGCATAACTCTGGACCGCATAACCGATATCACCCACAGTTGCGCCGGGTGCCACCACATCAATGGCCTGTTTTAAGGATTCAGCCGCCACATTGACGATTTTTTCCCCTTCCGGAGTCGGGCTGCCCACAAAAAAGGTTTTGCTGGCATCTGCATAATACCCATTCAAAATAGGAGTGATATCCACATTAACGATATCACCCTCTTCAAGAACACGCTCTCCGGGAATCCCGTGGCAGATGACCTCATTGACAGAGATACAGACGCTTTTTGGAAAGCCCCTGTAATTGAGCGGTGCCGGAACTGCACCGGCCTTGATCGTCTGCTCGTGAACATAGGTGTTGATGTCATCGGTCTTAAGCCCCGGGCAAATCATTTTTTCCACCCCGTTCAGGATGGACATCAGCAGGTCGCCGCATTTACGGATCCCTTCGATCGGTTCAGGCGTTTTAATCTTTATATTGTAGCGTCTTTTGTATTCTTCGCTGATGCTGATTTCCAATTTTTTGTTCCGGCAGCAGTTCTTGTGTTTTTTCCCGGATCCGCAGGGACAGGAATCATTTCTTCCGATCTTTACTGATTTCTTTTTCATTCAGATGTCAACTCCACAGGTCTGCCCCACAACGAATGAGGATATGCATGGGTAACAGTGACCTTGATCATATCGCCTATTCTGGCATTATTTGACGGGAAATGCACGACTTTATTGGATTCGCTGCGACCGCTCATCTGCTCCATGTTTTGATACTCCGCAGAAAACCCGTTCCTGGGGCGTGCACTTTTCCCTTCAACCAGGACAATCTCCTGCTTTCCCACCCGTGCCTGGTTTTTCCGCTCAGTGATGGTTTCCTGAAAAGCGAGCAACCGGTTGAGGCGATCTCTTTTTTCTGCTTCGTCAACCTGTTCTTTGAATCTGGATGCAGGTGCAGACGAACGGTTGGAATATGCAAAGGCAAAAATTGAATCGAATTCTATGCGCTCAAGCAGCTGCATGGTATCTTCAAAGTCTTCCGACGTTTCAGACGGGAAACCGACGATAACATCGGTTGACAGGGCGATCCGGGGGCAGGCTGCTCTCAATTCCCGGATACGGTCCAGGTATTGCTCACGCGTGTAGCCGCGGTTCATTTTCTTTAAAATCCGGTTTGATCCGGACTGTACCGGCAGGTGAAGATGATTGCAGACCTTGTCAATATCCCTGATGGCATGAATAAGCTCCAGGGAAAGATCCTTGGGGTGTGAGGTGGCAAAACGGATCCGCTCGATATTGTCAATCCGGCTGATCTCTTCAAGCAGCCCGGGGAATCGCATCTCAGCATCCGGACCCCCGTAGGAATTGACATTCTGGCCCAGGAGGGTCACTTCCCGCACACCGGATTGCGCCAGTGCAGCGATTTCCTGCGCAATGCGCTTCGGCGGCCGGCTCCTTTCAATACCTCTCACATGAGGGACCACACAATAGGTACAAAAATTTTCACATCCCTGCATAATGG
>CAZLNA010000491.1:0-1945 GCA_964560485.1 uncultured Desulfobacula sp.
CCTTATCCTCTATCATCCGCTTCAATCTCCTGACGCCAGCAGGCTGTCCCGTCACAAAGGACTTAAAAGGTGCTGGACCGTTTTGACAAAGCTTAGCAAAATTGAGATACTGCGTCATTAATTAAACGCTGGCATTGTCATGTTTTTATGCAGTATCAGCGAAAAATTTCCAAGGTGACAACTGATTTGAAACTGCCAAAAATCCTCGCTCCGGCAGGGGATAAACAATCATTCCTGGCTGCACTGGCTGCCGGAGCAGACGCAGTATACTGCGGGCTCAAGATCTTTTCAGCACGAATGGAAGCTGCCAATTTCAGCATGGAAGAACTGGCACGGCTGACCCGGCTTGCCAGAAACCATGATACAGATGTTTACCTTGCTTTTAACTCACTGATCAAGGAAGCTGAAATAGACAGGGTGTTTTCCATCCTGTGCAAACTGGCAAGGTTTGCAGAAATCAAAGGACTGATCATTCAGGATCCGGCTTTGATTTCCATGGCATCACAAGCCGGGCTTGAGACCGATTTCCATTTGTCCACACTTGGCAACTGCACAGCACCATCCGGGTTTGAAGCGGCCAAAAAAATCGGATTTAACACCATTGTCCTTCCCCGTGAATTCAATCTGGATGAAATAAAGACCGCTGCCTTGAATCGACCCGGAGATATGGATCTCGAACTTTTTATTCACGGTGCATTGTGTTACAGCATCTCCGGCAGATGTTACTGGAGTTCCTGGTTCGGCGGAAAAAGCAGCCTCAGAGGACGATGCGTTCAGCCCTGCCGGCGGCTTTATGATCAGAAAAATCAGAAAGCCCGTTTTTTTTCCTGCACAGACTTTTCTGCAGATGTTCTGGTAAAGGTATTAAAAGAGATCCCGGGCATTACTACCTGGAAAATCGAAGGCCGGAAAAAAAGCCCCCATTATGTCTATTACGCGGTAAAAGCCTATCGGATGCTCAGAGATACTCCCAAACTGAAAAATCAGGCACTTTCGTTTCTCGATTATGCCATGGGCAGACAGTTCTCTCACTACAATCTCTTATCCCACCGAAGAATCAATCCGCTTGAACACGGATCCGAAACAGGATCAGGACTGTTTGCCGGAAGGATAAAAAATCCTGATCAACCCTTTTTTGTGACAAGGGAAGCCCTGATGCCGTCTGACCTGCTCAGGATCGGACATGAAGATGATGCCTTTCACACGATTCAAAAAGTGTCGCGGGCAGTCCCCAAAAACGGCAAGTTTTACCTGGCCCGGTCCGGACGGAAAAAAATACGCAAGGGAACACCGGTCTACCTGATTGACCGCAGAGACAGTCTGCTGGCAGAAGATCTTAAAAATCTGGAACTTGAGCTGGAACGCATCCCCAGGATCAATGTCCAGCCGGTCAAACAGACCTTTGTGCGAAACAGGGGAACACAGCGACCCCATGCAGGCCGGGAAAGGCGGAGCAAGCGTGGCGGGACCGCGCGAAAACAACAGGATCAGCCATTTACCATGGATGTTTACAGGCAGAGCATAAACAAAGTCCCTCGATCCTCTCAAAGGGGGCTCTGGCTGTCGGGCCGCCGGTATGGCATCCCCTACACCCGGCATGACTGGCTCTGGATAGACCCTCTTATCTTTCCTGAGGAGGAACCCATCTGTTTAAGGGCGATTGAACAGGCCATCAAAAAAGGGGTCCATCGATTTGTTCTCAATGCATTGTGGCAGACCGCCTTGTTTACTTCTGTTAAAAACCTCTCTTTATGGGCGGGACCATTCTGCAATGTCACCAATTCTGAGACCGTGGCCTGTTTGAAATCAATGGGATATTCAGGCGTCATTGTCAGCCCGGAACTTGATAAACAAACCTTTCTGACCCTGCCCAAATCCAGCAGTCTTCCCCTGGGCGTTGTGATCCATGGTAACTGGCCCCTTGGGATTTCCAGAATCATATCAC
>CAZLNA010000492.1:0-1938 GCA_964560485.1 uncultured Desulfobacula sp.
GCATAAGATCGTAGCAAAATAAATACATGTAGCAATTTTTATACGCTTTTTTGTGGGGGAGGATGTCGTGTCAGATCATCACAGACTGTCGGAGCGGCAGCAGCTTAAGGTATTGAAACTGGTTTTTAATCACATTGACAATGGTGCAGTGGTGGTCGACCGGGAAGGGTATATTACCCATTTTAACAAACCTTATGGCCGGTTCCTCGGTGTTGATCCGGATGAGCAGATCGGCCGTCATGTCACTGAAGTGGTTGAAAATTCAAGGCTCGGGATTGTGGCCAAGACCGGCAAGGCAGAAATTAATGCCAGTCATGATATCCGCGGCCAGAAAATGCTCGTCCACAGGATTCCCATCAAGGAAAACGGCAGGGTCATTGCAGTTTTCGGCCATGTCATATTTAAAAACATAAAAGAAGTCAGCCGGCTGGCCCAGCAATTGTCCGATCTCCAGTCAAGGGTTGAGCGCTATCAGAAAGAATTGAATTCCCTTCGCGCAGCCCGGTATACCTTTGACAGCATTATCGGAAAAAGCAGGGCCATTTCAATGCTTAAAAAAGAAGCCCTCAAGGCGACGGCCAACACACTGCCTGTAATGATTTCAGGGGAATCAGGCACAGGCAAAGAAGTGTTTGCACAGGCCATCCACAACGCAAGCACCCGTCAGGCCCGGCCGTTTATCCGGCTTAACTGTGCTGCCATCCCGAGAGACCTGCTTGAGGCGGAATTGTTCGGATATGATAAAGGCGCTTTCACAGGTGCAAAAGCATCGGGCAAACCGGGCAAATTCGAGCTTGCAGACAAGGGCTCGATTTTTCTGGATGAGATCGGCGACCTGCCTCTGGACATGCAGCCAAAGCTTCTTCGTGTCCTGGAAGAAAAAGAGTTTGAGCGGATCGGCGGGAACAGGGTGATTAAAACAGACTTCCGCCTGATTTCAGCCTCTAATCAGAATCTTGAAGCCATGGTTGAAAAAGGCCTGTTCAGGGCAGACCTTTTTTACCGTCTGAACGTGGTTCCCATCGTTATTCCGCCTCTGCGGGAGCGCAGGGCAGATATCATGCCGCTGGCCCGGCACCTTTTGGCCCAGACCGCAGAGAGGGGTTTCCACCAGGTGGAAGGCTTCAGCAGGGCTGCCGAAAAGATTCTCAAAGGACATGCCTGGCCCGGCAATGTCAGGGAATTGAACAATGTGATTGAGCGGATCGTGGCGACCAGTGAAGACCCGGTGATCACGCCGGCAGATCTGCCGTTTTACCTTCACCGGGAAGAGTCTATCATCGGGTTGAACGAATGTTCCCTGTTAAAAGACGTGGTGGCAAAAGCAGAGAAGGCAGCGATCCAGGATGCCCTGAAAATAACAGGTTTTAACAAAGCCAGGGCTTCTGCGCTTCTGGGAATCCACCGGACCCTTCTGTACAAGAAGATGCAGAAGTACAAGATCCCGGTCAACCCGAATTAACAGCTCTTTTTACAGCAGGGACCCGTTTAACTCAGCTTCATGCCCATGGGGCCGGCCTGAAAGATCCGGGCATCCATTAATGCGGGTTCTTTTGCCATTACCGGTGCGAAGTCCATCTGGGCGAGGATATCTTTTTCAAGATCAACCCCGGGTGCGATTTCAATGAGCTCCATACCCTGCTGCGTCAGTTCAAAGACACAGCGTTCGGTGACATAGAGGATCCGCTGCCCCTTTTCCCTGCCATAGGCGCCGCTGTAAGTGATATGCTCCACAACACCGTCAACGAATTTTTTCGCCCTGCCTTCAGTGTCAATCGAAAGCTGCCCGTCTGAAACACTTGTTTTCAGGCCGCCGGCTGTGAAAGTCCCTACAAAAACAACGGTTTTGGCATTCTGGCTGATGTTGATGAAACCGCCGGCACCGGCCAGTCTCGGCCCGAATTTACTCACATTGATATTCCCCTGGCCGTCTGCCTG
>CAZLNA010000493.1:0-1930 GCA_964560485.1 uncultured Desulfobacula sp.
GCGTCTGTGCAATGAAGCGGGTATGCCTCGGGGTGCGTCCGTAAATCACGGCATACTCAGGTGTCTGGTCTTTGGCATAGACAATGGTATAGGTTTCAATGATGCCCCTGCCTGACACCTGTTCCTCCACTGGAAGGGGCGGGTCGCCCACCAGCGGCGCACGCTGATCTTCCAGGTCGTGGCAGCCGTCAACCGGCCGGATCGGCCGGCTGCAGTAAACCCCTGCTGCGTGTTTGTGCATGAACCAGCCCAGTGCCGTGACAAGACCGCTGGCCACCCTGCCTGAGGCAATCTGGTCTGCCAGGGTGACCACTGCATGGAGGTTGTAATTATTTCCCGGTCCCCCGAAAAAACCGAGCCCGCCTGTGAGGGTGAGGGCGCGGTGGTCATTTTCAGAGAGGTTGAGCATTTTTCTGGCAATGGATACAGCGCAGGGAAAGCAGGCATATAGATCAAGGCTGTCAATGGTATCGAGCGTCATTCCGGACCGGTCTAATGCCTTGTTCACCGCTTCTTTCAAGGGAGCACTGGTGGTGAAATCTGATTTTTCAATCAAGAAGCGCTGCCGGTCCTCAGCATATCCGCCGCCAGCAAAGTACACCCTGTTTCGGGTATCTGGTTTCAGTTTTTCTGCACAGGTTTCGGCCATGAGCAGGACTGCTGCGCCCTGGTCAACACTGACAAAGGCATTCATGAATTTCGGGTAGGGGAATGCAATGGGCCGGTTGGCAGGTCCAGGTGTAACGATTTCTTCCCAGGTTCTGACAGCTCTGCTCCATGCATGCGGATGGCCGGCTGCCACCCGGCTGAAGCCGGCCCACATCTGTCCCACCCCTTTGAGGTAGGTGTTCAGATTCTTGCCGGAAGCAGCCCATAATGCGGTTTCAAAAAGAGGGAACCCCTGCATGGGGTGCTCAATGCCGTGCCGGTTTTCCAGAGGTGTTGAACCCACAAAATCATCCCCGTCATAATCATGGGGTATTCCCCTGAACAGTGCGCTGTCAACTGCCTGAGGGGGGTCTTCCCGTCTGATATAACACTCGGCACCGGCAATCAGAACAGAGTCGATTTCATTGCGTGCAATCATGCCTGCCGCCCGGTTGATAAGGGTCTGGGGGGAGTTGCCGCCGACCTTGGAGACAATCTTCAGCGATGGGGATGCACAAAGCCGGTGGGCAAGCTGGTCTGCCGGCGCCGGTACTGTTCTGCTTCCGGGCAGGACCACCATGATGCCCTGGGGCATGTCCCGGTCTGAGCTGATACCGGCCATTTTACAAGCCTGTCCTGAGACCTCGGCCATCAGGGCCATAATATCGAGCGGTGGTGTGTCAAGGTTCTTGGGCTGGGTCATTTGAGCCCATCCGGCAAGGACGATATTGCGTGTCATACTCTTTATATCCTCAAGGAAAAACTGGACCAGTATGGACCGGTGTCAAAAGTTTGTCAAGGTCTTGACAATGCGGCCAATAAGTGCAAAAAATAGTATGACTGAGCGCTCGCTCAAAGCATCTGCTCACGATTCGGTCCCAAACAAAGGAGTGACCCTCTTGCCAAGACAAAAAATTGCCAAGCTTTCTGCAGCTGACGCTGACGTCCCGACCCAGATCAAAAATCCGGAACTGGTCCGGGAAAAGCGGCGTCATATCATTGATTCCACGGTACAGCTTTTTGTTAATCACGGATATCACAAAACCACCACCCGGATGATTGCCAAAGCAGCCAACTTTTCCATCGGCTCTTTGTATGAGTATGTCTCTTCAAAAGAAGACCTGCTCTACCTGGTCTGCCAGTCCATCCATGAGGAGGTCAGGGAGGCGGTGGAAAACGCCATGGCCATCCCGGGCGAAGGGATTGAACAGCTGGCAGAGGCCATCCGGCAGTATTTTATTGTCTGTGACAGGTTAACCGATCATATCCTGCTGATGTACCA